>NZ_JBJHPC010000339.1:0-7992 GCF_045257485.1 Streptomyces sp. YS-3
GTCGGGGACGCCTTTGCCGCCGACGAGTCCGGCCATGATGAGCTGGTAGGTGTCCCCGGCGTACATCCAGGCGCAGGAGGGGCAGCGCGAGGCCCGCCGGTTGCCGCACGCGATCCGCAGCCGACCACCGGGCTCACTGCTCGTGGAGTACTCGAAGAACTCCCTCGTCCGCGTATCCACGGTCCGTGAGTAGCCGCACAAGTGGATCGGCTGAGCACAGCCACCCGTACGGCGAACCTGCTCCTGCCAGCGCTCAAAGCCCGGGTTGTTCACCACCCGCAGCATGTCGGCCAGGGTGATCGGGTCGGTGCCCACGGCCGCCGCCACACCTGCGACAGCGGCCGGAGCAACCGGAAACGCCACCCTCACGCGGCCACCCCCAGCGGGACGGGGGCGGGGTCCAGCGCTGTGCAGACGCAGGGGATCTTGGTGCCGACCGTGCCGGACACCGACCCGTCGTCATCGATCACCGTCTCCGCACCCAGGCAGTCAGAGCACGTCAGGTAGCCGAAGGCCGAGTCGGCGGGGCAGATCTTGTTGCCGTCGTGGGTGAGCACACGACGCCCGTCGATCTCCACCCAGGCCCACAGCGGGAACGAACCCTGGCAACCGGGGCACGGAAGCGGTGCGAACGCTGCGTCACTGCTGAGCGTGCAGGAGGGCAGGGCCACCGCCTCGGGGGTCGTGGTGACGTCCTCCCCGGTCTCCCAGTTGAAGGCCCGCCCGGAGGGGCAAGGCGACGGGACCGTGGTGACGTGGTGCATCAGCACCAGGACCGCGCCCTTCGGGTCCCCAGGCCCAGTCAGTAGCAGCCGCCCCGCACCCCGCGCAGGCAGACCCGATCTGAGGCACCCCCGCATCCCAGTACGCCAGGGAGGTCGCGGACAGGTAGGAAACGTGCGAGCCGGTACGCGTGGCAGGCATGATGGAACTTCCCTTCACGGGGAGTCGGGGCGCGACGATCTGCTTGGCGGTAGGCGTCGCGCCTCTTTTGCGATCACTTCAACTTGCCTATGCAAGTTGGTTCACCGTACGGCCTCAACTTGACTATGCAAGTGGCTGAGCGCAGAAAAAAGGACCGATCCACCAGACCGGCCCCTCACTTGACGTACCGTCAGGGAATGTCGATCACGTACCGGAATACGTGTCGATCACAAGGCACCCGAGAGTCCAGCACCTCAACGGCTGCAGCGCTTGTGGTGTGCGCAGTGCGAAGCACTCGCGCCAGCGGCACGCCCGGCGGAATCGCCAGATCATCCACTTCGCCCGGAGTGGGCATCCTGATGTCCAAGTCTTCGACGAATTGCGTGATCCGCTCACCGACAGGCCCATTGGGATCCTCGATCAGCGCGCTGACTCCGCCGCGAATTCGGCGCCCTTCCTCTACAGGTGTGCCACGGAAGAGTTCGGCCGGGTAGTAGCCATCAACGAGTTGCATCGGCTCGTCATTGACGAAGAACGCCCTCCGGCGCACAATCACGGCCGCCCCTTCGGCCAGGCCGAGCCGACTGGCGACCTCTACCGAAGCAGGGACTGTCGCAACACTCAGGATGCGCTGTTCCGGCCGAAGGCCCTGCGCCGACGCTTCCGCGTTGAAGTTGCTGACACCCGTGTCCCGACGTTTCCGGAAGTTAGCCCCGGTGGTGAGCATTTGGACGTTCGGGCGCGGCCGGACCAGCGCCGCCCTTCCTTGGGAACTGACCACCAGCCCCTCAGCCTTAAGGAGAGCAATGCTCTTGCCCACGGTCACGCGCGTCGTGCCGTAACGGTCCTTCAGGACGTTCTCGGACGGGAGCTTGGATCCTGGTTCCAGCTCTCCCGAAAGGATCAGAGCTCGTAGGTCATCCGCGATCCGTTGATACAGAGGACGCGTGTCGTCCGCCATGAAAGCCACCTCAGCTTGTCTATGCAAGCAAGCATACGGCTTGGCGCTGACAGCGTCACTCAGCGAAACGACCACCCAGACCACTGGTCCACCTTGGTCACCACGACGGGACCAGACGGGGGGTTCTCGCGATACTGCTGGTACTTGCGGGATAGAAGTTCGAGGGGAGCCGCTCTGCGTGCAGAGTCTTCCCAGATCTCTGCACGGCCGTCGGCGCGTGCCCACCAGAGTTGCGACCAGTCGTCCGCGTAGTGATCGACCAAGAGGGTAACTTGGCCGTTCTCGTGGATGTTCCGCAGTCGCCGCAGGTTCCAAGTGCTCTTGGGCTTGTGGTCGATGGCGAAGTAGATGTGGCCTTCATCCACGGCAAACGTGACGGGCACCAGATGTGGCATGCCGTCGTTGCTAGCCGTAGCCAGCCGGGCCACCGGCGATCCCGCGAAGAGCTCGCGAGCTTCATCGGGTCCAAGCTTCATGCCTCGGACAGTACCCGCGTACGCCCCTATGCCACAGAGCCTGTTACGGGTTTCTCTACATCATCAAGGGCCCGCGCAAAGCGCGGGCTGGCCCCTTGGGCCTGGCCCTCTGCGCCTTCGGCGCCGGGCCTGGCCCCTGGGGCCGCAAGCATGTTACGGCCCGGACGGTAGAGCCCTAGACGGGCATGGCCACGGTCAGAACGATGCCTCGGCGGGGGATCGGCCGGCACCGGGATGGAGGGGGCGCCGTACGCGACTGCGGGTCCGAAATGGCGTGCGCGGGGAGCTTCCATCCCGACCACCATCGACCCAGGCAGAGCCGAGCAGACGCGGCCCATGGCGTCCAGGTCGTTCGTACAGTGGCGCGCTCCACCTGGACGCCATGAACCACGCCCGCTCCACGGCGTGTGGGTCGACGGCGGACGGGATGGAAGCTGGGGTGAGTGGTGGGTAGAGGGGAGTGGCCACCTTTTTACGGCCAGCCCACTTCTAGGCAGCGGAACGACTACGCCGTAGCTGCTACACCAGTGGCAGCCGCTGCAACGCCGCCAATCAGCCCTACGACAATGAGCAGCAGCCCCTGGGCCATGAGGCGTTTCTCCCGCGAGTACGTCTTGCCGCCAAAGATCACCCCGAAAAGGCTCTTGAGCAGCCACGTCAGTGCGGCGACAGGAGGATCATCGCTTTGGGGCTCTGCGCTTCCTGCCTCGCGTGTAGCCCCCCAACAGAAGAGCACCAGGCCTACCACGATGAGCAGCAGCGCTGCAGCGCCAAGAATGATTGCGAGCACGTCCATACCGCTGTACATTCCGTGCCTAGCGTGGCGCCCTACCGTTCACGAGGAAGGATTCACCCTAGTGGGCACCGATCTTGCCCACCTCGTCGACTGCCACTGGGAAGCCGAGCACTCTCTCCGGAAGATCTTCAGGAACTTCGTTAGCGTTGACCAGGTTCACCCTGATCACCAAGTGCGCTTCGTCACCCGAGATGCCGATCCCGCTCACACGCGGATCATCGGCGAAGCACTCGACGAGTACCCGCTTAGCCGCTCGTGCTGCGTCGATGTCTGTCATGACAGCAGCTCCTCTGAGGTCAGCAGGTGGGCATGGAAGTAGTCCAGCACGGCATCAAGGCGGCACAGGTAACTAACCGCCGGCCCTCTGTCGGGTGGGCGGAGGCGTCCACCAAACAATAGACCAACCCCCTCACCGGAGTCAGCAGCATAGACCAGCGCGCCACTGTCCCCCTTCCGGCTAAAAGGGCCGTCCAGACCCTGTACCTCGATCACTTCATCGAAGCGCAAGGAACCTATCTCGTAGTCCAGCCCGAAGACCGCCAAATCCACTGTTTTGATGAATCCACGAGTGGGCCCCGTGGTCTTGCCGATCTTCTCTACCAGGGTGCCATATGCCGGAGCTGCGACGCAGGACACGCACCCGATAGACGACCAGCGCGCTTGGAACGGCACTTCATCGAGCCGGCAGATGGCGGCATCGATCGTGTTCACCTGGTCTCGCGGCTCCAGCGGCTTGAAGGCACGCAAACAGCCGATGCGATTCATCTGAGGGCGGCCCTCTGGCCGACCGGGTTGAAGGATCACGTCGTCCGGTCGCCCGCGGTTCGACGCCGCAAGCACGTGGTTGCTTGAGAGTGCAAACACCCCCTCTTCGTGTTCCACGGAGACGAAGGCCCCTAGAGTCCCTGCGTAGCATCTGGGATGGCTGATCGACAAGCCCGGTCGCAAGGGGAGGGTTGTGCTGACCGAAACGCCATGAGCCCGAACCCGACCGATCACGCGCACGTCGGCCTCGCCATGAGCCGTCTTTGCGATGAGCGTGGCGAGCTCTCTCATGCTTGGCGTGTCTTCCTGGACTCTGATCGCGATGCCGTAGCCCCCGGTTGGCAATCCCGTGACCCCCAGCGCAATGCCCGTCCCAACCGGCAGGGGTCGCAGCGGCCGATAGTGCGGCGATCGCCAAGCTTCGACACTGAGCCCCGAGTCTTCGTTCAGCAAGTCACACATGAGCTTCTGCTTGAGCTGCGTTGCCGTCTCGAAGTCCATGAGACCCCCCTAGCCGAGGTCCTTATGCGTTACTTGTGACTGATGCCCCATTTTGACGAGAAAATACCGATACATCGCCGTGGATCGAGTCCTCAGGTCGCTCGCCATCACGCCTCGACCCATGCCTATCTCCATCAGACCAGCGACCTCCATAACCGGCACCTCGGCCATCATTACGAGAACGGGTTGCACGCAACCGACACATGAATCGTCATGCCACCATCACGCCCTACGTGCCCGCATGAGGGCCGAAAAGTTCAGCACTGGGCCTGGAGGACTCCGAGCCCTCCGAGAGCGACAGGGGAGCCACACGTGCCCCCTACGTGGCCGGCCCGACAGCGCGAAGCGGGGAACAGCGGGGAATCACGGAGTCCGAGCCGGGAAGCCGCAGGTCAGCGTCTCGCCAACTCAGCCTCCATCCACATACGCGATCTTCCAAACTGGTGCTCTAGACAAAGCTGGCCCCTTGACTCGGTCATTCGGACTCTACTGACCTACGCGTCGTGCTACACCGTTTGCCATGAGCGAGGGACTGGCAGCTTTGATCGTCGCAGGCATGGGCTGTGTAGGCGCGTTAGGGGGTGCTCTCGTGGGTGGGATCCTGACGGGACGAGGAGCAAGATCCAGCGCAGAGATAGCAGCCGCCGCAACACGATCCAGCGCGGAGACAGCGCGCTACTGCGCAGAGGTGGCAGCTTCCGCAACACAGTTCAGCGCAGAGATGGCAGCCGCTACAGCTCGCATGCAGACCACGCTTCCCTACTACGCGGCCTACCAGACTTCGCTGGACGAGTTCCGCCGATCCCTTAGAGCTGACCCCTTCGACCTCGAAGATTTGAAGCGCGCCGACCACTTGGTCCACAGCAACTACCACGGGGTTCATTCAGTGGGAATCACGGACGTGACCAACATCGCGGGGAGGATCAACGGAGCATGCGAAGCGATCAAGAAGAACCTGAATGGGGACCTCGACTCTCCGCAGAATCGCTCGGCAGCGTGGACGAGACTGGGGGACCAGCGACTCGCCCTCAATAATGCGATAGCCCGCGCAATCGACCGACGAAACTGACGCCAGGCCGACGGCAACGAGGGCGAACGCGACGTACGCAGCGGTATGTCACGGACTGGCGCAAGATCCGCAAGAAGCGCTGACTTCCTCTGACATCCACGGGTCACATGCCCGTCCAGCCCCCGTACAGCAGCCCTCGGACTGCGACACAGGTCATCCTGCCCCGTGCCACTCGCGTGCCAGAACGGACGGGGACTCAGGGGGAGCTGCAGGGCCGAGCGGGTACGGGAGCAGTAGGCCGACCAGACCAGAGCAACTGCAGGCCAGGCGCATGATCCCCCAACCTCGCCCCTAAAGCGGGTGCCGCAGGTTCGAATCCTGCCGGGGCACCCACCTCCAGGCGATTCACAAAGAACTCGCGCCCTTTGACTTTAGTGAGGGTTCCTTGCCCGATTTTATGCTCGATTTTTTTTATACCTTCGAGCCTTATACCGGGACAGGAAACTCCACGGCTTTGGATTGTAATTCAGGTCATGCCTGGCAGCTTCAAGGAAGACGGCCTGGGCGGGACCATACTCTTTCTTAGAGGGATCCTCTTTCACCGGCGCAATTACCGCGAGGTTCTCGGCGGCCTCGATCACGTACACAGGAGCACAAAGCCGCACCCCCTGAAGCGCGCCAGCAAGCTCAGACCCCGTCTCCATCTGCCGCGCAATAACGTCGTGAAACAGAGGATGATCAGCCTTGGCCCCGGCTTCCCCTACCGCAGCTACAAAGTCACTCGCCAACCTGCATGCGATGACAGCATCACCAAAGCGGCGATATGCACTAGCGCGATCCTCAAGGCTCCCGCATCGGACTACCCCAACAGGACGATAACGATTAACCGCTGCTGCACCTATCCTCGACGCACTCTTAAGTGCCGTTGTAGTGATGGTAGTTGGCTCCATGACTCATTATTGCACTGAAGCAACTCCTGCGTGGGGTGATTCAACTTCACGGCCAGGCTCACATGGTCACCTCCCGGGCCGTCTCTGGGCCGTCCGACGGTGCACAACGATGACCAACGCTGACAACCATCGACAGCTAAGTCGCAGGTCGCAGCGTTGATCGATTACGTAGCCGCAGGCCAGAGACCCGGCCCTTCACTTCTTCGGCTTCTGACAGCCGGGCCTCCCGACAACCGACCTACGGCTCTCACACGGACAGCGCTAACTTCTGGTTAGCGCTGTCTCGTCGTATGGTGAGGGGTATGGAAGAGACCGTCACCGCCGACCCCGCGGACCTGCCGTTCGACGTCTTCTCCAAGGCGTGCCCCTCGCGCGGCACCCTGGAGCACGTCACCGGCCGCTGGGGCAGTCTCACCCTGGGCGCGCTCCACGAGGGCGGCTTCCGCTTCAACGAGCTGCGGCGCCGGGTCGACGGGGTGAGCGAGAAGATGCTCTCCCAGACGCTCCAGGCACTGGAGCGCGACGGGCTCGTCCACCGCGAGGCCCAGCCGACCAACCCGCCGCGCGTCGACTACACCCTCACCCCGCTGGGCACCGAGGTCGCCGAACGCCTGCTGGGTCTGATCCACCTCATGGAGGACCGGATGCCGTCGGTTCTTGAGGCGCGCGAGCGCTACGACGCGACGCGCGGCGGGCGCTGACAGCGCGGGCAGAAGTAGCTGGACCGGTTCATCCAGGGGCGCCGGCGCATCGGAGTGCCGCACCGGCGGCAGGGCTCGCCCTCGCGCCCGTACGCGTCGAGCGAGCGGTCGAAGTACCCCGACTCCCCGTTCACGTTCACATACAGGCTGTCGAAGCTGGTGCCGCCGACGGCGAGGGCCGCGGTCATCACTTCCCGTACGTGGCCGAGGAGTTCGGCGGACTTGGGGCGCGTGAGCGTCGAAGTGGGGCGCTCGTAGTGCAACTTGGCGCGCCACAGCGCCTCGTCGGCGTAGATGTTGCCGACCCCGCTGATGAGTGACTGGTCGAGCAGCGCGCGCTTGACGGTGGTGCGGCGCAGCCGCAGCGCGGTGAAGAAGGCGGCGTCGTCGAAGAGTTCGTCGAGCGGGTCGCGCGCGATGTGCGCGATGACGTCGGGCAGTCCGTCGGGAGTGTTGTCGTGGAGCGAGAGTCCGCCGAAGGTCCGCTGGTCGACGAAGCGCAGTTCGGTGCCGGCCGCGTCCTGGAAGCGCAGCCGGATCCGCAGGTGCTTCTCGTCGGGCGCGCTCTCGGGCTGGACGAGCAGCTGCCCGCTCATCCCGAGGTGCCCGAGCACGGACTGCCCGGTGTCGGCCAGCGGGAGCCAGAGGTACTTCCCGCGCCGCTGGGCGACCCCGATCCGGTGGCCCTTGAGCCGGGCCGCGAAGTCGGCCGCGCCGGCCGGATGGCGGCGTACGGCGCGGGGGTGCAGCACCTCGACGTCGTCCACGGTCCGTCCGGCCACCCAGCGCTCGAGTCCGCGGCGGACCACTTCCACCTCGGGGAGTTCTGGCACGGGCTCCTCCACGGGGGCGCGGGACAACGGGATGTCTGGAGGGTATCCCGCCCCTCCCCCTGGCTGGTGCCCCTCC
>NZ_JBJHPC010000340.1:0-7976 GCF_045257485.1 Streptomyces sp. YS-3
CGTCACCCCGAACGCCAGCGAGACCGCCGAGGACTCCGCGACGTACGAGCGGCCCGCCCGCAGGCCCGCCTGGACGGCCTGCCGGGACAGGTCGTCGGCGAGGACGACCGTCTGGGGGCCGCCGATCCGGTCCGGGTCCCGGTGCGCGTCGCTGTTGCCCATCGCCGGGGTCCACCGCCCGCCCGAACGCGCCGCCACCGCCAGCGTGTTGTCCCACTCCTGGAGCGAGACCTCGTCGTCGGGGGTGTACGGCCCGTTCCACAACTCCACCGCGTCCGCCTCGGCGAACCCGAACTTCCAGTTGCAGCCGACGCACGTGCCGTGCGGATGGGCCGGGACGACCAGCCCCCCGGCGCGCCGGATCTCCCGGGCGAAGTGGCCGAAGCGGTTGTCGCGGGCGCGGTAGCGCCAGTCGACGAAGGTGCCCGGGTCGACGCCCAGCGCCAGCACGTGGCCGTTGCGGGTGGTGATCTCCTCGCCGGTGAGGATCAGCAGGTCGTCGCCCCACAGGCCCTCCCACGCGGGGTGCGAGGCGTGCGTGTTGTGGTCGGAGGTGTTGATGAAGTCCAGGCCCGCCGCCCGCGCGAGCGCCGCGATCTCGGCGGGGGTGCGCCGGCCGTCGGAGTACCAGGAGTGCAGATGGCAGTCGCCCCGGTACCAGGCCCGGCCCCGTCCCCGCGCGCGGGCCGGCGGGTACACCGGCCGGGGTGTGGTGCCCCGCTCGCCGTACTTCAGGGTGACCGTCACGGTGTACGGGAGGCCCTGCGGCGCGACCGTGTAGGGGCCGAGCACGATGTGCCAGGTCCCGGCGCGCACCGGGCCGGGGACGTAGCCGGGGGTCGCCGCGTCCGCCCGGATGAAGAACTCGGTGCGGGCCCCGCCCGACCAGCCCCGGAAGCCCCGGCCGCCCAGTTCGGTACCGCGCTCGTCGAAGACGCCGATGTCCAGCGCGTTGTTCGGCGYGCCCGCCGGGACGGCCGCCTTCTCGTACGTGTACGCCACGGCCAGCTCGCGCACCCCGCGCGGGACCTCCACCGGCAGAYAGACGAAGTCGGGCGCGCCGGGCGGCAGGGTTCCGGTGACGACCCGGGTCGCCTCCCCGGAACCGCCGGAAGCGCCTGAACCACCGCCCCCACCCCCGGGCGCCGCGTCCGCGAAGCTCACGGTTCCCAGCGTGAGCGCGGTGGCCGCTCCCGTCACGAACAGGGCGCGCCGCCCCAGCGTGGCGTCGCGGGTGCCGTCCTGGGCTCTGTCCTCGGATCCGGTCATGGCGTGTGCTCCCGGCGGGGGGGGGAAGGGTGCCTGTCGGTTCGTGTCCGTCGCTGTCCACAGTCGTACGCGCGTATGAACGTCCGGGCAAGGGGCGGCGGTTGGGCGATGGCCGGTCCGTGGCGCCCGTGTGGCCGGGCGGTATCCCTTGCACCTGGAGGGGCGCGGGGATAGGAAGTGGGGATGCGTATCGCCACCACGATCTTCCTCACCGACGAGACGATCACTCCCGTCCGGCTCGCCCGCGAGCTGGCGGAGCGCGGATTCGCCGGGGTGTACCTGCCGGAGCACACCCACATCCCCGTCGAGCGCCTCTCGCCGTACCCGCCGGGCGGCGAGCTGCCCCGCCAGTACAGCCGCACCCTGGACCCCTTCGTCGCCCTCGCGCAGGTCGCCGCCGTCGCCCCGGAGCTGGACCTCGGCACCGGCATCACGCTGGTGGCCCAGCACGACCCGATCGACCTCGCCAAGCAGGCCGCCACCCTGGACCACCTCTCCGGGGGCCGCTTCACCCTCGGCGTCGGCTACGGCTGGAACCGCGAGGAGGCCGCCGACCACGGGGTGGAGTGGTCCACCCGCCGCGAGCTGGTCCACGACCGCCTGGCCCTGATGCGGGCGCTGTGGGCGGAGAAGCCCACCGCGTACGAGGGCCGCTTCGGCTCGGTGCGGGCGAGCGAGGCCCACCCCAAGCCGGTACGGAACGGGGCGCCGCGCGTCCTGTTCGGCGGCGCGGCGGGGCCGAAGCTGTTCGCGCACATCGCCGAGCACGCGGACGGCTGGCTGCCGATCGGCGGCGGCGGGCTCACCGACTCCCTGCCGCTGCTGCGCCGCGCCTGGGAGGAGGCGGGCCGCGCCCCCGGCGACCTCCGGGTCGTGCCGTACGCGGTCCTGCCCGACCCGGGCAAGCTCGCCCACTACGAGCGGCTGGGCATCGAGGAGGTCATCGTCCAGCTCCCGTCGGCGGACGAGGCGACGGTCCTGGAGGCGCTGGACGACTTCGGGCCGTTCCTGAACGCGGCCTGAGCGCGCCGGGGTCCGCACCCAAAGCCCCCGCACCCCGGCCGGGCCCCCGCTCGTATGCTCGGGGGATGACCTCCAGCGCGCAGCAACCGCAGGCACCCGCACCCACCGCCAACGCGATGCGGCGAGCCCTGAGACGCGCCCGGGACGGTGTCGCGCTGGACACCGCCGAGGCGGCCGTACTGCTCCGGGCACGCGGCGAGGACCTGGTGGACCTCGCCGCCTCCGCCGCCCGGGTGCGCGACGCGGGCCTGGCGGCGGCGGGCCGCCCGGGAGTCATCACGTACTCCAAGAGCGTCTTCGTCCCGCTCACCCGGCTGTGCCGGGACAAGTGCCACTACTGCACCTTCGTCACCGTCCCCGGCAAGCTGCGCAGGGCCGGGCACGGGATGTTCATGTCCCCCGACGAGGTCCTGGACATCGCCCGCCGGGGCGCCGCGCTCGGCTGCAAGGAAGCCCTGATCACCCTCGGCGACAAGCCGGAGGACCGCTGGCCCGAGGCCCGCGAGTGGCTGGACGCGCACGGCTACGACGACACCATCGCGTACGTACGGGCCATCTCCATCCGCATCCTGGAGGAGACCGGCCTGCTGCCGCACCTCAACCCGGGGGTGCTGTCCTGGACCGACTTCCAGCGGCTCAAGCCGGTCGCCCCGAGCATGGGCATGATGCTGGAGACGACGGCGACCCGGCTGTGGTCCGAGCCGGGCGGCCCGCACTTCGGCTCCCCGGACAAGGAGCCCGCCGTACGGCTGCGGGTCCTGGAGGACGCCGGCCGCTCCTCCGTCCCCTTCACCAGCGGGCTGCTCATCGGGATCGGCGAGACGTACGAGGAGCGCGCCGAGTCGCTGTTCGCGCTGCGCCGCGTGGCCCGCTCGTACCACGGCGTCCAGGAGCTGATCATCCAGAACTTCCGCGCCAAGCCGGACACCGCGATGCGCGGCATGCCCGACGCGGAGCTGGACGAGCTGGTCGCCACGGTCGCCGTGGCGCGGCACATCATGGGCCCCTCCGCCTGCCTCCAGGCACCGCCGAACCTGGTGGACAGCGAGTACGGACGGCTCATCGGGGCGGGCATCGACGACTGGGGCGGGGTCTCGCCGCTCACCATCGACCATGTGAACCCGGAGCGGCCCTGGCCGCGGATCGAGCAGCTCGCCGCGGAGTCCGCCGCCGCCGGCTTCGAGCTGCGCGAACGGCTGTGCGTGTACCCCGAGTTCGTGCTGCGCGGCGAGCCCTGGCTGGACCCGCGGCTGCTGCCCCACGTACGGGCGCTCGCGGACCCGCTGACGGGCCTGGCCCGGCCGGACGCGGTGGTCGAGGGCCACCCGTGGCAGGAGCCCGAGGAGGCCTTCACCTCCACGGGCCGCACCGATCTGCACCGCACCATCGACACCGAGGGCCGCACCGCCGACCGGCGCGACGACTTCGACGAGGTGTACGGCGACTGGGAGGCGCTGCGGGAGGCGGCGGCCCCCGGAATGGCGCCGTCCCGGATCGACACCGACGTCCGGGCCGCCCTCGCCACCGCCGCCGACGACCCGACGAAGCTGACCGACGACGAGGCGCTGGCGCTGCTGCACGCGGACGGCCCGGCCCTGGACGCGCTCTGCCGGATCGCGGACGAGCTGCGCCGGGACGTGGTGGGCGACGACGTCACGTACATCGTCACGCGGAACATCAACTTCACCAACGTCTGCTACACCGGCTGCCGCTTCTGCGCGTTCGCCCAGCGCCGCACCGACGCCGACGCCTACTCCCTGTCGCTGTCGCAGGTGGCCGACCGGGCCGAACAGGCCTGGGAGCTGGGCGCGGTGGAGGTGTGCATGCAGGGCGGCATCCACCCGGACCTGCCGGGCACCGCGTACTTCGACATCGCGCGCGCGGTCAAGGAGCGCGTACCGGGCATGCACGTGCACGCCTTCTCGCCGATGGAGGTCGTCAACGGCGCCACCCGCACCGGCCTGTCCATCCGGGAGTGGCTGACCGCCGCCAAGGAGGCGGGGCTCGACTCGATCCCCGGCACGGCCGCCGAGATCCTCGACGACGAGGTCCGCTGGATCCTCACCAAGGGCAAGCTGCCCACCGCCACCTGGATCGAGGTGGTGAAGACCGCCCACGAGCTGGGCATCCGCTCCTCTTCCACGATGATGTACGGCCATGTGGACCAGCCCCGCCACTGGCTCGGCCACTTCCGTACGCTCGCGCGCATCCAGCAGGAGACCGGTGGCTTCACCGAGTTCGTGACGCTGCCCTTCATCCACACCAACGCGCCCGTCTACCTGGCCGGGATCGCCCGCCCCGGCCCCACCACCCGCGACAACCGCGCGGTGATGGCGATGGCCCGCCTCCTGCTCCACCCGCACATCACGAACATCCAGACCAGCTGGGTGAAGCTGGGCACCGAGGGCGCCGCCGAGATGCTGCGCTCGGGCGCCAACGACCTCGGCGGCACCCTGATGGAGGAGACCATCTCCCGCATGGCGGGGTCGAGTTACGGCTCGTACCGCTCCATCAAGGACCTGGTGGCCATCGCGGAGGCGGCGGGCCGCCCGGCCAGGCCGCGCACCACGCTGTACGGCGAGGTGCCGCCCGAGCGGCGGGCCGCGGCGCTCGCCTCCGACGGCCATCTGCCGGAGCTCCTGCCGGTCCTGGGGGACTGAGGAACCGGCGGGCCCGCTGTCAGGGGGGCGCCGCATACTGATCCCATGGCAGCGGGCAGAGCGTCGATGCAGGAGCTCATCCGGCGGCGCAGACGGGCGGGGTTCGTCGGGCGGCGGGGCGAACTGGCCCTGTTCCGGCAGAACTTCGACATCCCCGTCGACGACGAGCGGCACCGGTTCGTCTTCCACGTCCACGGGGCCGCCGGGGTCGGCAAGACCTCGCTGGTGCGCGAGCTGGAACACACCGCGCGCGAACGCGGCGCGGTGACGGCGTGCGCCGACGAGGCCGTCAACAGCGTCCCCGAGACGCTCGCCGCGCTCTGCGCCCACTTCGCCCGCCAGGGACACCCCCTGAAGTCCCTGGAGCGGCTCCTCGCGACCTACCGCCGGATGCGGTACGAGGCGGAGTCCGCCGCCGCCCCCACCGCTTCCGGGCCGTCCCCCGGCGCCTCGGTGCTCGCCCAGGCGTCCCTGGCGGGCCTCGGCCTGGTGCCGGGCGTGGGCGCGCTGACCGGCGCGGTGGACGCCCAGCAGCTCGCCCAGGGCGCCGACCGGGCGCGGGCGGCCCTGAGCGCCCGGTTCGGCAAGCAGGAGGACGCCCAGCTGGTCCTGGACCCGGTGCGGGCCCTCACCCCGGTCTTCGTCGCGGAGCTGGCGCGGCTCGCCGACGAGGCGCCGTGGACGGTGCTCTTCTTCGACACCTACGAGCGCACCTCGCCCTTCCTCGACACCTGGCTGCGCGACCTGATCACCACCGAGCGGTACGGGGCGCTGCCCGCCCAGGTCGTGGTGGTCCTCGCCGGACAGCGCCGGCTCGACCCCGGCTGCTGGGCCGACAGCGCCGACCTGGTGGCCGAGCTGCCCCTGGACCTGTTCACCGAGACCGAGGCGCGCCAACTGCTCGCCGCCAAGGGCGTGGTGGACGAGGACGTCGTCCGCGATGTGCTGCGTCTTTCGGGACGGCTGCCCGTCCTGGTCTCCACGCTCGCCCAGAACCCCGGCGACGCGCGCGCCCCCGGCGCCACCGCCGTGGACCGCTTCCTGAAGTGGGAGGGCGACCCGGTGCGCCGGGCCGCCGCGCTCGCCTGCGCGCTGCCCCGCCGCATCGACGAGGACGTGTTCCGGGCGGCGGTCGACGAGGACGCGGCGGGTCTGTACGGGTGGCTGCGGTCCCTGCCGTTCGTCAGCGACCACGGCGGGGGCGCCCAGTACCACCCGGTGGTGCGCACGGCCATGCTCGGCGTCCAGCGCACCGGCTCCCCGCAGCGCTGGAGCGACTGCCACCACCGGCTCGCCGAGGCGCTCGGGGCGCGCCGCGAGGCCGCCGGGCCGGTCCCCGCCCGGCTCCCGTGGAGCGGCGAGCGGTGGCGCGAACTGCGCCTGGAGGAGTCGTACCACCTGCTGTGCGCCCGGCCCGGGGCCGCGCTCGCCCGGATGCTGCGCGACGGTGTGGACGCCTGCGAGGCCGGGCCCGCCGCCGCCCGCCGCTGGGCCACCACGCTCGCCGAGGCCGGCGAGGACGCCGACGACGGGCCGCTGCGGCGCTGGGGCGCGGACTGCCTGGCGGCCCTCGCCGACGAACGGGCGGGCGTGGACCGGGTGGTGGGCCTGCTGCTGTCCCGGGGCGGCCTGGACGCGGCGGGCCGCGCGGCGGCCCATGTCGTCCGGGCCCGGGAGATGCGCCACGCGGGCGCCCACGAACAGGCGCTGACCGAGCTGGACCAGGCGATCGCGCTCGACCCGGGCCGGGCGCGGGCGTACTACGGGCGGGCGGTGGCGCGGTGCGCCCTGCACGGCCCGGCGGCGGCGCTGCCCGATCTGGACCGGGCGTGCGAACTGGCGCCGGACGACGCGTACTACATCGGCTACCGGGGCGACATGTACCGGCGGCTGGGGCTCTTCGAGGAGGCGCTCGCGGATCTGGACCGCGCGATCCTCCTCGACCCGGGTGACGCCTGGGCACCCGCCAGCCGTGGCCGGATCCGCCACCAGACGGGCCGGCTGGAAGACGCCCTGGCGGACCTGGACCGGGCCCTGGAGCTGAACCCGGACTACGTGTGGGCGCTGGTGCGCCGGGCCCAGGTGCGGCGCGGCCTCGGGGACCCGGCGGGCGCGCTGGCCGACCTGGACCGTGCGGAACGGCTGTCGGCGCAGCCCGCGTGGGTGGTCGGCGAGCGCGGCGACGTCCTGCGCTCGGCGGGCCGCCACGAGGAGGCGGTGGCGGAGTACGGACGGGCCTTCGCCCTCGACGGGTCGTACGCGTGGGCGCTCGGCAGCCGCGCCCTGTCCCTGGAGGCGCTGGGCCGCCACGAGGAGGCGCTGACCGACTTCGGCCGCGCGCTGGAGCTGGAGCCCGGCTACACCTGGGCGCTCGTCATGCGGGCCCGGCTGCGCACCGAACTGGGCGACCCCGAGGGCGCGTCCGCGGACCTGGACCGGGCGGTCGCGCAGACACCGGACGACGCCTACGCGCTCACCTGGCGCGGCCGGGTGCGGCGGCGGCTGTGGCGGGTGGCGGGGGCGCGCGCGGACCTGGACCGGGCGGTACGCCTGCCCGGCTCCGGGGTGCCGCCGCTGCTGGAGAGGTCGTTCCTGCTGGCGGACCTGGGCGAGACGGCGGCCGAACTGGCCGACCTGGACCGGGCGGTGGCCCTGGCCGGTCCCGGGGACCGGGGGGTGCGCGCGGCCCGGGGGGAGGCGTACTGGCGGGCCGGGCGGTACGAGGAGGCCCTTCGCGACTACGCGGCGGCGGCCGGGCAGGACCCGGCGGACGCGGTGCCGGTGGCGGGCCGCGGCCGGGTGCTGCTGGCGCTCGGACGGTACGAGGAGGCGTACGAGTCGCTGGCGCGGGCGGTGGCGCTCGACCCCGGGCAGGGCGCGCTGCACGCGGCGGTGGCCTCGGCGCTGCTGTCCCTGTCCCGGCCGGACGAGGCGCTGGCGGCCCTGGACCGGGCGCTCCTGCTCGACCCCGAGATCGGCTGGGCGTACGGGCGCCGGGCGCGGGTGTGCCTGGCGCCCGTACGC
>NZ_JBJHPC010000035.1:0-25798 GCF_045257485.1 Streptomyces sp. YS-3
GAGGGGGAGAGCTGGTAGCGGTGCTGGAAGGTGTCGCCGTTGATGGCGAACATCTCCAGGCGTCCGTCGGCGTTGGGGCCGATCGCGAGTTCCGCGCCTCCCGGGCCGCCGAGGGGTTCCCAGTCGGACCAGGCGCCGTTGACGCCTGTCTGCCAGGCGTGGTGGACGCCGTCGGCTCCGGCGGCGAAGACCTCCAGGCGGCCGTCCGACGAACGGGCCGACACCACCCGCCCCGACTCCGCCGGATACTCCAGCGGCTTGGGGTGCGGGCCGGTACCGGGCGTACAGGGCATGTCGATGCCGCGTTCCGCCAGATACGGGAGAGGGTCGGTCCCCACGCTCGCGCTCGGGTCCGTCCACACCCGCAGATGCAGATGCGGGCCGGTGGCCTCACCCTCACTGCCCATCAGGGCGATCTGCTGACCGGCCACCACATGGTCGCCCGCCTGGACGTCCCGCTCGTACATGTGGCCGTACTCGGTGATGGTGCCGTCTGCGTGCTGGACGCGGATCCACTGGCCGTAGCCCGGCTCGTACCCGGAGATCGTCACCTCGCCGTCCCCGACGGCGTAGATCGGGGTGCCGCGGCCGTTGGCGATGTCGATACCGTTGTGTCCGGCGCTGTAGTACTGGGAGATGAAGCCGGTCGTCGGGCAGGCGGCGGCGAAGCCGGCGGCCCGGGCCGCCGGCTGGGCACGGGTCTGGGCGGCGGCCGTGGAGGGAGCCGTGACCAGCAGACCGAGCAGCAGGGCCGCGACCGTCGCGAGCCCGGGGCGCGGGGTACGCCGCGGCGACGTGGTGAGCGACACGGTGCGTCCTCCTGTCACGCCTTGCGCAGGCGGTCGATGATGCCGTCGATGTCGCGCTGCATCAGGTCGTGGCGGATGAAGTGGCCGCCGGGCACCTCATAGGACTCGTGCGGGATCCCGGCCCGGTCGAGCAGACCGCGGAACTCCCGCTGCCCGGCGAGCACCTGGGTCTCGTTGACGGTGTCGAACCAGTTGACCGGGTCGGGACTGGTACCGGCGACGAGGAAGACCCGCTTGTTGCGGTAGCTCTCGATCCGCTGGACCGGATTGTCGGCGTTCACCCGGCCCTCGTCCCACAGCGGTGCACCGTAGATGGTGCCGCCGTTCAGGTCCAGGACCGCGGCCGAGGCGTTGGCCCAGTGCACGACGAGACCACCGTCACGGCGCAGGCTGGCGGGTCCGGAGTGGGCGCTGACGGACGCGAAGTGGCCGTAGTACTTGGCGGCGTACTTGAGCGCGCCGAAGCCGCCCATGGAGAACCCGGCCACGGCCCGCCCCTCGTACTCGGCGAACGTCCGGAAGTTGGCCTCGACCCAGGGGAGCAGCTGGTCGATGTGGAAGTGCTCCCAGTTGCGGGGTCCCACGTTGGAGCTGACGGGGTTGGAGTACCAGCCGGCGTGGCCACCGTCGGGCATGACGACGATGATCGGCTTTCCGGCGGTCCACTGACGGACGCCCTCGCGGTCGAAGGTGATGAAGTCCTGGTCCGTGCCACCGCCGTGGAAGAGGTACAGGACCGGGTAGGTGCGTCCGCTCCCGTGGTAGTCGTCGGGCAGCAGCACGTTGACAGCGGGGTTCCAGCCGATCGCGTCGGTCTGGAACCGGTAGTACCACATCCTGGGGTCGCTCTCGTTGCGGTCCACGATGTGCAGTCCGAAGCCGTCGTCGGCCGCCGAGGCCGTCGTCGCCGCCGCGAGCACGCCTCCGGCGCCGAGGGCCATGGCGGCGGTGATCCCGCCGGCGGACTTGAGGATGCTCCTGCGGGTGGGGTGGTGCGCGGTCAACGGGACCTCCTGGGGGAAGCGCGGCGGCGGTCGTGGCGACCGACCGCTGTGTGACAGGCGCTTCGGAGGGTAATGACGCGCACTCCGCCCGGAGAATCCGGAACGTTACGGACTGACAGGGGCCGCGCGGGTG
This sequence comes from Streptomyces sp. YS-3, assembly GCF_045257485.1. Taxonomy (NCBI): domain Bacteria; kingdom Bacillati; phylum Actinomycetota; class Actinomycetes; order Kitasatosporales; family Streptomycetaceae; genus Streptomyces; species Streptomyces sp. YS-3. The sequence goes on from NZ_JBJHPC010000035.1 coordinate 1,947, forward strand.
CGGTAGGTCGCGCCCCCGGGGAGGGCGGAGGTGCGTCAGAGGTCTTCTCCCGACAGCAGCGGTTCGAAGGACCTGTAGGCGTCGTAGTTCCTGAAGTGCCGGGTGTACACCTCGGATCCGTCGTCGAGGTCGCTCTGCCCGACCTCGCTGACGTCCACCACGTGCAGCAGTTTCCAGGAGACGGTATCGCCGAACTCGTTCTCGTAGCTCGTTTCGAGGCGCCTGCCGTGTGCGAACGCCTTCTCGCGGGCCTCGCTCTCGTCCACAGCCCGCAGCAGGACGAAGTTCTCCTGGTAGAGCGGGGCCCGGCCGTCGGCCGTGGTCGACGCCGCGCACAGCAGTACGGCGACGTAGAGGCCCCTCTCCACGGTCACCTCCGGGCTACTTCTTGAACCGGTTGTCGTTCAACAGCTTCCAGGCCGTCCTGCACGACTTCTCCCCGCAGTCCTTGATGTATCCGAGGGAGTCCCCGTAGTGCTGCCCGGGGAACACCTGCCGGATGGAGGCCTGGCGGCAGCGCGAGATGAAGTTGGTGGCGATCTCCCCGAGGTTGTCGTTGGCGGCGCACACCTCTGCCGCGGCGACCGGCGTAATCGTCGCGGCGGCAGAGGGGGAGGGGGCTCCGGTCAGCAGGGTGACCGCGAGGACGGCTGCCGCCGACACGGCCCGGCCGATGCCCCGCCGTACCCGGAGCCGCCCGCCGGCCGCTGTCAGCATCCGGCCATCTTCCCGTACGCGATCCACACTTCGCCCTTGTTGTTGAGGCTGACATCGCCACCGGTCTTGTGGAGGTAGGTGTACTTGCCCCGGTACTTCCTCAGCTCGCCGAACTGCGACTCCAGCGTCATGTACGGCGAGTCCAGCTTCCAGTCACCGGAGAACTTCGCGTACACACCGTCCGTCCCGTCCGTACCGCTCGCCCAGCACACGCGCGAGCCCGAGTACAGGACCAGATTGCCGTCGTACTGCATCTCCAGCCGGTAGCCCCCGTTGCGCAGGCACTGCCCGGGGAGCATCCGGTCGGTGAACGACGTGCCGATGCCCCGGCATTCGGCGGCCCTTGCCACCGCGCGGGCTTCGGCGGAAGCGGGGGCTGCGGACACGGGGCACGCGGACGAGGTGACGGTCGCCAGGAGACCCGCGAAGGCGAAGACGCAGGTACGGGAGAGATTCCGCATGCGGTGCCGGTGCTGCATGGGGTGCCTTTCTGTTCAGCTGCACGCTCGCTCCCCGCGATCAGACGCGGTGGCGTACGGGGAGTGATCGTAAAGCTACTTGACGTGACCGAGGGGCACCAGTCCCGTCCGTGTACTCCCTTTGGCTGATCCTGGGAGGGCATGGCACGATGCCCCCGGTCGGCCGGACCTCGACGAGGTGCCGGCGCCCGTGAACGAGGGGAGCGGACATGGCCGGGAGCAGGCCCGAGCCCTTGTCGGAGGCGGCGATCCAAGCCGCCCTGCGGCATGTGCCCGGCTGGCGCCGAGCAGGCGAGGAGATCACCCGGACCTTCGCGATCCGCTATCACGGGGGAGTCGCGCTGATCGTCCATGTCGCGGACGTGGAGCGGCTGATCGGGCATCACGCGGACATCGACCTGCGCTGGGACACGGTGCGGTTCTCCATCACCACCCGCGACGCGGGCCACCGGCTCACGGCGGCCGACTTCAACCTCGCCGCCCGCATCGACTCCATCGCCGCCGCGCACGAGGCGGAACCCCTCGACGACTGAGGAGGGGGCGGACGGGGCGCGTACGTCCTGCGCGGTGCCGGCTGTGCCCGGAGGCTGCCGCGGCCCGCGCGCCCGGGCGCGCCCCGGCCGTCACCGCCGCGTCCGCTCCTCCCCGTCGAGCGCCGCGAGCCGCTCGCGGCACCCGGCCGCCGCGATGTCCGCGCCGAGCTCCTCGTAGAGGGCGAGCGCTTCGGTGTACGCGGCCCGTGCCTCGTCGGCCTCGGGCAGTACGCCACCGAGGGCGCACAGGATGTCGGCCAGGCCCCGCCGGGAGCCGACGCGCTCGAAGGCCGCGCGGGCCTCGTCGTACGCGGCGCGGGCCCGGTCCGGGCGCCCGTCGGCGCGTTCGGTGTCACCGAGCGCGCGCAGGGTGAAGCCCAGGCCGCCGGCGTTGCCCAGTTCACGGTGGACGGCGGCGGAGCGGGCCAGCGTCTCGCGGGCCTGCGCGTACTGCCCCCGCAACCGCTGTACGTCGCCCAGCCCGCGCAGCATGTCGGCCTCCCCGCGCCGGTCGCCGATGCGACGGGACAGATCGCGGGCCCGTACGAACAGGTCGGCGGCCTCGTCGTGGCGGCCGTCGACGCGGGCCACATGGCCCAGACCCCGCAGCGCCTGCGCCTGCCCGCGTACGTCACCGATCTCCTCGTACGTCGCCAGCGCCGCCCGGTAGCCCTCGTGCGCCTCGACCCCCCGGCCCCGGTTGCGCGCGATGTCGGCCAGCCCGCGCAGCGCCTGCGCCTCGCCCCGGCGGTCGGCGAGCCCGGCGTACAGTTCACGCGCCTGACGGAAGGCGTCGGTGGCCGTCTCGTAACGGCCCTGCGAGACACTGACGTTGGCCAGGCCCCAGAGCGCGTCGGCCCGGCCCGCCCGGTCGTCCAGCTCCTCGTAGACGCGCAGCGCGCCGGTGAAGAGCTCACGGGCGTCGTCGTAGCGGCTGCGGGCCCGTTCGGTCTCGGCGAGCCCCCACAGGGCGTCCGCCCGGCCCCGCCGGTCACCGAGCGCCTCGTACAACTCGTGGGCGGCCCGGTAGTCGTCCCGCGCGCCCGCCAGATCGCCGCGGGTACGTTCCGTATCGGCCAGGCCCCGCAGGGCGTCGGCCAGACTGGGCCGGTCGTGGTCAGCCATGGCGGCGTCCCTCATGGTGGCCCAGATCCTGGCGAGTTCGGTGGTCGCGCCCAGCCCGCCCAGGACGGCGTGTGCCAGGGCGGCGAGGCGTCTGGCGTGCGGGGAGCGGCGTTCGACGGCGGCCACCGTCACGGCGATCAGATTGCCGCGCTCCGCCTCCAGCCAGGCCCGTGCGGCGGCCGGTTCGCCCGCTCCGGTGGCCAGCGCCTCCCGCGCCGCCTCGCCCCGCGTCAGCTGGTGGGTGAAGAGCCGGTCGAGGACCTCGTCCCAGCGCTCCTGCGGCTCCTGCGCCACCGCCAGGCTCCGGGCGTACGCCAGGAACAGGTCGTGGAAGCCGAAGCGTCCCCGGCCGTGGCGCTGCAACAGATGTCTCTCGGCCAGGTCGGCCATACGACGGCGGCACTCGCGCACCGTCATACCGTTCATCGTCGCGCACGCCTCCACCTCCAGTTCGGAACCCGGATGCATGGCCAGTACCCGCAACAGGGCGGCCTGCACCGGGTCCGCCGCCTCCAGCGCCTGCCATGACACCGCGAACGCCGCACCCACCCGCCGGTCGGCGTCGGGTACCTCAAGGAGCGGCGAGTCCGTCTCGCGCATGGCGAGCAGCAGCTCCTCCGGTTCCTCGAAGCGCAGCCGGGCGGCGACCGCCTGCACGGCCAGCGGCAGGAACCCGCAGGCCCGGCAGATCTCCTCCAGGGCGGGGTCCTCCGCCTCCTCCACGGCCAGCCCGGCGCTCGCCACCAGGAGCCGTACCGCTTCGTCGGCGGGCAGCACGTCGAGCGCGGTGAGCGTGATGCGGTCGGGGTCGTGCAGCGCGATCCGGCTGGTGATCAGGACGAGACTGCTGTCGTCGCCGGGAAGCAGACAGGACACCTGGTCGAGCGATGCCGCGTTGTCGAGGAGCAGCAGGCCGCGTCGGCCGTGCAGCCAGTTCCGCCACAGCGCGGCCTTGGCGTCCAGGGTCGGCGCGTCGTCACCGCGGATGCCCGCCCAGGTCAGCAGCGCCTCCATCGCGGCGTGCGCCTCCATCGGGGCCCGGTCTGGGGTGTGGCCGTACAGGTCGAGTTCGAACTGCGCGTCGGGGAAGTCGGCGGCGAGCTGGTGGGCCAGGTGCCGGGCCAGGGCGGACTTGCCGACGCCCGGCATCCCGACGATGGCGTGCACCAGCTCGGGCCGCCCCGTGAGGCTCCCGGCGACCAGCTCGGGCAGCCGGCGGCGCTCCGCGACCCGGTCCACGATCTGGCGGGGCGGCGCCTTGAGCGTGGTGAGCACCGCCCCGGCGGGACCGGGCGCGGAGGGCAACCGGGCTGATTCGGCCGGGCGTTCCGGGTCGAGGGCGCGCAACAGCGGGTCATGGCCCGTCAGTTCCCGCAGGGCATCCCGGAATCCCGTGTTCGCGAGCAGCGCCCGGACCGGAACGGCCGTCAGCCGCCGTCCCTCGTAGGGCCGGTCGCTCCACGCGACGACGCCCAGCAGGGCACCGCTCTTGTGGACCACCGCGCTGCCGGACATGCCCGACCACTGGTCCCACCCGGCCGGCCACGCGGTCGACACGTCGATGGCGTAACGGTCGCTGCGCGTGTAGGTCAGCGGGTCCAGCACCCCGCGCACCGTCTCGGTCTCCGTGCCGTCGCCCGTGCTGCGTGCCGCGGCGGCCGACATACCGGTCACGGCGACGGCGACCGGTTCGGTCCCCGTCACCTCGGCCCAGCGCGGCTCGGGAACGCCGAGCTGCTCGGCGAAGCCGCTGCCGTCGGCCCCGAGGCGCAGCAGCGCCGCGTCGAGCCCGGCGTCCCCCTGCCAGAGGACGGTGCACGGCACGGGGTCGGTGAGGCGTACCGCCCCGCGCCCTCCGACGACGGCCCTGACGGTGATGTCCGGCCGGTGCCGGCCGTCGGGGAACGTCACGCCATGGCGGGAGGTGAGCACCAGCGCGGGCGCGAGCAGCCGCCCGGACGAGAACTCCCTGCGCCCCTCGGTGTCCACCGGGCCCGCCGTGACCGCCACGAGCCCCGGGTGCAACTGCGCCCCGTCGTGGGGGACATCCGCAGGTGAAGCCGTCATCGCCGGTCGGAGACCGCGGCGGGATCCCCGGTCAGGGTGTCGCGCACATCGAGCTTGAGGCGCAGCCGGTGGGTCGTGCCCTGGGACACCTTCGCGTCGGCGCCGAGTTTGACCACACCGAGGCGCACGCCCCCCGAGCCCCCGGCGTCCTTGCGTACCTCGACGAGGAACTCCATCTCCACCTCGGTGATACGGAATTGAAGCCGGGCGTCCTTGCCGTACTCCTGCGCCTGAGCCAACTGTGCACGCAGCTGCTCGATCGCCTCGGTGATCTCGTTGCCGTCCGTCGTCATCCCGCGCCCCCGTCGTTAATGATCACTGCCAACCGCATCCAGCTGAGCCTATGCTGGGTGTGCGGCGGGAAGAAGGAGAAGGAGCTTCGGGGGTCGTGTGCACGTATCAGCGCAGCCGCGTCCGGCCGAGGTGATCGTGCCGGCTTCGTGGGTGCCGGGCCCGCCCGAGCAGTTGCCCGGGCCCGCCGAGTGGTTGCAGTTCAAGTACCGGCCGGGATTCTGGCACCTGAGGGCCGAGCGGCAGCCCGGCATAGAACACTCCGGTAGCGGACCGGCCCCCATGTTCACCACACGGTCGCTGCCGCCCGACAAGCGCTACCCGCTCGCCGCACTCGACCACACCTTGGTCAACGTCGACGCCTCCGAGGTGTGCGTCAGGGCCCCCGCCTCGACCGGGCGGGGGCCCACTCCGACCATGTGCGCACGGAGTGGGCTCGCACGCGCTGACCGGAACACCCTGCGGAGAGCAGAGCTCTCCGGTACGTCACATCATCTGGCGCCCGGCCGCGTCCCCGCCCGGGTCGTCGGCCAGGACGATGGCCGTCCTGACGCGCTTGCCGACGGGTTCCCGGTGCACCTCGAAGCTGCGGCACACCGCCATGACGATCTCCAGCCCGTGCTGGCCCACCCGGGTAGGGTCCGGCGGCAGAATCAGGGGGAGCGTCGTGCTGCTGTCCCAGACGGTCACTTCCACAGCCCCCTGGCTGATTTCCAGTGTCAGCAGACAGGGCCCCGGCGCGTACTTACGGGCGTTGGTCACCAGCTCGCTCACCACCAGCTGGACCATCCCCATGGCCCGCTTGGACACCGGCAGCCCGTGCACGGTCTGCACCTCCACCAGGAAGTCCCTGGCCATGGCGCGGGCAACCGCGATGTCCTCGCTGCTCTCGAACGCGGCCGACACCGATATCGAACGTTCCACCAAGGGCTGCAAGCTCGTGCCCTGTCCAGCTAGGTCCATCCGGTCAGCCTCGCGTCCTGAAGTCGATCCCAGTACTCACGCCGATACCCCCGAAACACCATCGCAATCCGGCTACTTTTACCTCACCGATCGTCACTCGAAGTAACCGAGGTGAGGGTGCGATCAAGGGCGGGCCGGCCGTGGCAGATATGCGGTGGCCACCACGGAGACGGTCACCTCGTCGGGGCATCGGACCCCGTTTCCCGGGTAAGGGCGCACAACACGGCGGAGCAGGGCGAAGGAGGATGCGGTGGGAGCGCTGGTTGCTGGGGGCTGGGGCCTTCTCGCGGGGAGCGCGCTGCTGGTCGGCGCGGCGGCGGGCACACTCTTCCGGGTGCCCGCCCGGTGGGTCGCTCTGGTGATGGCCTTCGGCAGCGGCGTATTGATCTCGGCGGTCTCCTACGACCTGATCGAGGAGGCGGACAAGCAGGGCGGCCTCGCGCCGACGGCCCTCGGAGCGCTGGCCGGCGCGGGTGTGTACTCGCTGGCCAACGTGGCGCTCGCCGCACGCGGCGCCCGCCACCGCAAGCGGTCGGGCTCCCAGCAGCCTTCCGAAAGCGAACAGCCCGGCTCGGGTGGCGCCATCGCCCTGGGCGCGCTCCTGGACGGCGTGCCCGAGTCGGTGGTCATCGGCACCAGCCTGCTGGGCGGGGGAAGCGTGGGGACGGCCACGGTCGTAGCGGTCTTCCTCAGCAATCTCCCCGAGGGGATGGCGAGCGCGGCGGGGATGAAGCAGGCGGGACGCGGACGCGGTTACGTCTTCGGGCTGTGGGCGGCGATCGCGTTGATCTCGGGACTGGCCTCGCTGGCCGGCTACACCCTCCTGGGCGGTGCTTCCGACAACGTGATGGCGATGATCACCGCGGTGGCCGCGGGCGCCATTCTGGCGATGATCGCGGACACGATGATCCCCGAGGCATTCGAAGACGCCCACCTGCTGGCCGGCCTCACCACGGTCCTGGGGTTCCTCGCCGCCTTCACGATCTCGCGGTCGTGACATCACACCGACCGGCGGGGGACACCGGCCGCCCTCCGTCGGTGATGCCGCGCCCCACCCGGTGGGCAGCCGCTCCCCTCGGTCCTACGAGGTCTGCACGATCTGGATGAGGTTGCCGCAGGTGTCGTCCAGCACCGCCGCGGTGACCGTGTCCATCTCCACCGGCTCCTGAGTGAAGCGCACCCCCAGCCCACCCAGCCGCTCGAACTCCGCTCGTACGTCATCCACCGCGAAGGAGGCGGCCGGGATGCTGTCCCGGACCAGCGCCGTCTTGTACGGCCGCACCGCGGGGTGGTCCGAGGGTTCGAGCAGCAGTTCCGTGCCGCCGGGCTCCTCCGGCGAGACCACGGTCAGCCATCGCGCCGGACCCAGCGGGATGTCGTGCTTCTTCACGAAACCCAGCATGTCGGTGTAGAAGCGCAGAGCGCGCTCCTGGTCGTCGACGAAGACGCTGGTGAGGTGGATCTTCATGGTGCTCTCCGGCGAGATGCTCAAGAAGCAAGACGGTCGGCAGACCGGTGGACACATCAAGCTAGGGGGCTGATCCGCCAGGCTGGAGAAGGCGCGCCCGGGTGGGCGGCAACACCTTGCGGCGACTGGGCGAGAGCGCTACCGAGAGTTGACCCGCAGGCTGCTCTTCGCCAGTTCGTAGGCCGGGAGCATGCCCTTGTGCTCGTCGGTGTCCAGACCTCCCAGGTGGAGGACCACCGCGCCGCTCGGCGTCGTGACGGCGAGGGCGTGCCCCTGCTTGGACTCCTCCAGGAGCTCGCTGTACGTCTCGTAGACCACCTCGGCGGCGGGCAGCGAGCCCGCCTTGATGTCCGTGTACGTCGCCTTCCGCGCGTTCTTCTCGGTGGCGACGAAGGCAGTCAGGGCGGCACGCGGGGTACCGCCCCTGAGGCTGCTGGTCCAGGCGCGCAGGAAACCGATGTTCCCGGCGGGCTTGGCGTCGATCTCGCAGGCCAGGGTGAACGGACCCTGCTTGGCGAGGGCGTCCAGCGCCGTGCCGTCCAGCTTGAACGGCTTCGCCTTCCACTGGTCGGCGGTGGCGAAGACCACGGGCAGCGGACATGCCGACCCGGCGGCCCCAACAGTGCCGTGAGCCTTGGCCGCTGGGGCACCGGAGGCCGCGGAGGGTGTCTGGGTGGGCCCCGTGGAACGCGCCTTCGGGTCGTCCGAGGACTCCTTCTCCCCGGCACACCCCGTCAGCAGTGCTGCCGCCAGTGCGGTCACCACCGCACCGCGTATCACATGCCGCACGACAAGTCCTTTGCTGCGCATCGGTCGGAACAGCCGAACGGCCGCCCAGGGGAGATTAGTCGACCCCTGCCGTGACCACCGCGCCGGGCCGGACCGGGGAGCACCCCCGGCCGGGGCGATCGAGCGCCCTCGGCCGGAGCGCCGGGTTCTCGGCCTGCCCCTTCAGGACAGGATCTCGACGTACCCGTCCGTTCCGTGCACCCGGATCCGCTGCCCGTCGCGGATCAGTCGGGTCGCCCCCTCCACGCCCACGACGGCCGGCAATCCGTACTCCCGGGCGATGACCGCGCCATGGGTCATCAGACCGCCGACCTCCGTCACCAGAGCGGTGATTCCGACGAACAGCGGCGACCAACTCGGGTCCGTGTGGGCCGTGACCAGGATGTCGCCCGCTTCGAGATCGGCCCGGGCCATGTCGAGGATGACGCGGGCCCGTCCCTCGACGGTGCCGGCGGAGACCGGGAGGCCTGCCAGGGCGCCGTCCGGTACGTCGTCGCGCCGGTACGCCCCGTTGAGCGTCTCGCCGTCCGAGGTGAGTACCCGCGGCGGCGTCAGCGCGCGGTACGACTCGTACGCCTCCTTGCGCTGCCGGACGACCTGGGCGTCCACCTGGTTCGAGCGTACGGCGTCGTGGAACTCCTGGAACGTGAGGTAGGAGACGTCCTCCTGGTCGGAGAGTACGTCGGCCTGCACGAGGCGCTCGGCTTCCGCCATCAGGGCCTGCTTGTAGAGGAAGTAGCGGCTGATGATGCCGTACTTGGGATACTCGCGGTACCCGATGAAGGTACGGACGCGGTCGATCATCCGCTTGGTCTCGTCGGCCTTCCGGTCGCCGTCCGGCAGGGCCCGCAGGCGCGACAGCACGTCCTGTTCCTTCTTCAGCGCCTTCTGCCGTCCCTGCTCGAAGCGGCGCGCGGCGGCGCCCGGCTCGGAGTTGCGTACGTGGTCCAGGATGACGGGCACGAGCGTGGTGGGGCGCTCGCGCCAACGCGGCCTGGTGATGTCGATCTCGCCGACGCAGCGCATGCCGTACCGGTCGAGGTAGTCCTCGATCGCGTCACGCGCCTCGCTTCCGCCCGGGAGCTTCGCCAGCTCGTCGAGGAAGTCCTCGTCCTCGACGCCCTGGAGGAACGCCACCACCTCCGGCCGCGGGCGGATCACATCAGCGACGTCCAGCAGCGCGAGCCCCATCTCCGAGGTGATGTTGCCCGGGGCGGACAGCGTGAGCGTGTCCGCCGCGTTCTTCTCGCCCAGCCACTCCCGCAGGTTGTCGTTGAGCCACCAGGTGGCCTCCATCCCCGCCATGATCACCTGCATGCTCAACCGGTCACTCAGGATCCGCTTGTGCTCCTCGAAGGCCTCCAGCAGGAAGTCGAACAGTGCCGGTCCTGTCCTGGTCCGGATGTCGCGTCCCAGGGCGTCGACGGACGCCCGGTTGCGCTGGATCAGTTCGGTGACGAGGGCCGGATCGGTCTCGATCGGGGCGGGCGCGCCGCCGGGAGGCGGCCCGGCAGGCTGCCCGGCGGGATCCGTGTCGGGGAGTGAGGGGATGAAGTCGTCGCGGTCGAGTACGGTCTCCAGCGCGTCCCGGACCAGCGGATCGCCCCTGCCGATGAGGTCCAGGAGGGCGGTGCGGCTCGCGGGTGACGCCAGGCGGGCGGCGACGTCGACGAACAGCCGGCCACCGGCCTGCCGCATCGGCGCCATGGCCGTCAGCTGCCACACCGAGAGCCCCAGGGGCTTCATGGGGTCGGTCATCATCTGCTGATGACCGACGGAGAGGTAGACGTGACTGTCCTGGTCGTCGGCCTCGGGGATGGGAAACAGGGTCGTGATCGGGCGGCTCTGAACGATCTGGAAGCCGTCGTCGACCAGGCACCATTCGATGTCCTGCGGGCAACCGAAGTGCGTCTCGATCCGCCGCCCCAGCTGTACGAGGCGGACGACCTGCTCATCCGTCAGGGACGGCTGCGCCTGCCGCTCGGCATCTACGGCCACTTCCCGCGTACCGCCGGCGGGCAGGGCGTGCACTTCCCGCTGCTTGGCGGCGATCGTCCTGGCGATGACCTCGCCGCCTCGCACCTTGAAGACATCCGGGTTCACCAGACCGGAGACCAGGGCCTCACCGAGGCCGAAGCCGGCGTCGACCGTGGCGACCTTGCGGTTGCCGGTGACGGGGTCGGCCGTGAACAGGATGCCGGCCGCGTCCGGGAACACCATCCGCTGCACCACCACCGCCATATGGACCGCGCGGTGGTCGATGCCGTTGCGTCGGCGGTAGGTGACGGCCCGCTCGGTGAACAGCGAGGCCCAGCACCGGCTGATGTGCTGGAGGATCGCGGCCGGTCCCATGACGTTCAAGTACGTGTCCTGCTGACCGGCGAAGGAGGCCGTCGGCAGGTCCTCGGCCGTACCGCTGGACCGGACGGCGTACGCGGCCTGCTCGCCGAACCGGGCGAGCGCGCCGGTGATCTCCGCCGCGATGTCGGCCGGGACGGTGACGCCCTCGATGGTCCGGCGGATCTCCGCGCTGAGCGTCCGGGTCGTCTCCCGGTCGTCCGGGCTCACGCGGGACAGCCGGTCGAGCCGGCCCGTGAGCGATGGCGCTTCCGTCATGATCCGCCGGAAGGCGTCCGTCGTCACGCAGAAGCCGCCCGGCACCCGGACGCCCTCGATCCTCGACAGGCCGCCCAGCTGGGCTCCCTTGCCGCCGACGATCGCGCCCTGCGTCTCATCGGCCGCCTGAAGATCCCATACGTACTGCTCGTTCATCGCGATACCTTCCCGGCAGCCGTGCCGCGTCGCCCTGCAAGCGTCGATCCAACCACCGGCGCTTGCGAATCTGCCGTATTCCTCGTCAGGCACGTCCTCGGTTCGGGCGGCCCTTTCACGGACCGTCCTGCCGGTCCCACTCCTGGTTCGACGTCACCGCGTCCCCCGGTCGTCGACAACAACACACGCACGTCGTGCCCTCAATTCCGCAGGTTGTGGCCTCGGCCGACGATTGTGCGCCCTGCCCGGGGCCTTGCGGCAAGCCCCCCGTTGCGCTATATCTTGATAGTGGCAAGGAGAAGTATTTCTCCTTGCCTTTGTTTTTTCCGCGTACGCGGGCCTGGGATCAGCCCAGTTGGAGGATGTTCAACGTGCGTTCGGCCATGCGCTGTTCTCCCAGCGCGTTGGGGTGGACGGGCACCACGTTCTGTCCGAACAGCAACGGCTCGATCCAGCGCGTCCCGACGGCCTTGCAGGCGTCGTGCCCCTCGGACACCTGGGAGAAGTCCACATAGGTGGCTCCGGTCTCCTGGGCCGCCCGCCTCACGGCGTCGTTCAGATGCTGCTGGATGTCGCGCAGATACGGCACGTCCCCGGCGGCGATCGGGAGTTTCACGAAGCAGGACGGGTCGGCGGTGGCCGGCATGATCCAGGGGTAGCCCAGAGCCGCCACACGGGCCCCCGGTGACTTGGCGCGGATGTTCTGCAACCCCTTCTTGAGCGCGGGGTAGGTGTTCGCGTCGATCTGGTCCTGGAAGGAGGTGCCGTTCTTGTCCTTGCAGGGGCTGCCCTTCCCGCCGCTGAGGATGCCCGCCGTGCCGCAGGCCGTCACTGCGTTGATGAAGGTGTTGTTGTCGTTGCCGCCCATCGTGAAGGTCACCAGGTCGGTGTCGGCGCTCAGCGCGTCCAACTGGGGTGCCACGCCCGGGTACTGGGACGCGGTGAAGTCCTTGGTCTGGGCCGCGCCGCAGGTCACGTCCTTGAGATGGGCGCCGGTCCGGGAGGCGAGGACGTGCGGGTAGTTCACGGTGGAGCGCAGGCACAGCAGATTGCTCAGATCGACGGGCAGGACACCCGAGCCGGCGCTGTAGCTGTCACCGAGGGCGACATAGTTCAGCGGGGAGGCGGCGCGGGCGGTGGTACCGGTCAAACCGGCCACCAGGACACCTGCCACGATTGATGCGGGCATGACAGAGCGGAGTTTGGGCATGTGCTCTCTCTTCTCAGGAGCGGTGCAGGGTGGGGGGAGGCCGCGTCGGACACGGCCGGGCTTCGAGAGAAAGAAGGATTACCGCCGGGTACTACCGCTAGGTAATCTGAGCCATCGTCGGCTCGGGGTCAACAATGTTGACAGCGGTTTCTGAACCGGGCGTTGAGTGCCGTAACGCCTCAGGGCCCCTGTTGCCAGGGGCCCTGTTTGAGTAACGCGTCATTCGGAGCCCGCTTGATCCGGGTCCGGTATGGACGGAGGGTGAGCAGCCGGCGCCCGCTGTCGGTTCAGGCAGCGGTCGGGGCGTGGGGGCAGGGTGTCAGGGAGGTGGTGGCAGGCATGCGCATGCGGAGCAGGAGGTCGCGGGTGATGCCCGAGCCCGATGTGCTGTGCCACGCGATATCCGGGTTGCGCGCTCGCAGGTGTGAAAGCGCCCGGGTGTCCAGACCGGTGTTGTCGAAAGGCTCGTTGATCGCGACGGCGGTGATGACTCCCTGGGCGCAGGGGGAGCAGATCCGGTAGCGGACCTGGCCGACGACCTGGCGGACATGGACCAGGAGCAGGCATTCCTCGCCGGAGTCCGCGGTGCCCGGGATGTTCGTGGACAGGAAATCGATCGCACTGTAGGCGAGGATCCGGCGCTGCAGCCGGGCGGTGAGCCGACTGGGGCGCGCGTGCTTGGCACCGGCCGAACTGGACGGCGATGAGCGGGCCGTTATGGCCGGACCGAACAGAGTGCTCGTGGGACGCGCGTGTCGCTGCATGGAGTCCGTGTGCCCCCACCTCACGGTCGTACCCCTCCGGGACGCGAACTCGTACCGCCCCGAGGCCTCGTGGCGATGGATGGCGAAGCAGGTGGCGAGGGGCCGCCCGGCTCGAACCGCTAGAACAGCCAGCGTCGCAGGACCACCCGCAGGGAGCGGCGGGTCACCCACGCGCTGGTCAGCCCGACAGCGGCCCCGGCGGCCACGTCGCTGGGATAGTGGGCGCCGCTCTGCACCCGCTCGACCGCCACCAGTGCGGCGGGCACCGCGCACGCCGCGCCCACGGCCGGCCACCGGTGGGTGACCGCGGCGGTGAACGCCACCGCGGCGGCGGTGTGGCCGGACGGGAAGGACGAGGAGTCGGGGCGGTCGTCGACCTCGTCGTGGGGGAACCAGTCCTTGGGAGGACGGGGCCGCCCCGCCACCTGCTTGCACAGGCCGTTCGACACGAGTTGGGCCAGCGTCAGGGCGGTCAGGCCGGCGACCGCCGCCCGGCGGCCCCGCCAGCCGCCCAGCGACGCCATCGCCACGGCCGCGCCGCACCACAGTTTCGTACTTTCCGCGGTCTCCTCCACCGCCGAGAGCACCATGCCGATGCGGGGAGGAATGCCGGAAGCCGTCTTCTTGGTCAGCGATCGCTCAGCGTCGCGCAACCCCACGAAATCCTTCATGAACGACAGATATCCCGAGGTCACCGACGTACACCCAAGATCGCCGGTTGTGGGTCACACATCGCCCATGCGGCGGCGGTCCTCCTCGTCCCAGGTCCGGGTGTCGCGGGGCTCGGTGTACGGCTCCGCGTCCGGCGGCAGGCCGCCGGCGATGGCCCGCTGGCGCGCGGTCTCGGCGTCGAACTCCAGCCCGAGCAGGATGGCCAGGTTGGTGATCCACAGCCACAGAAGGAAGACGATGACGCCGGCCATGGTGCCGTAGGTCTTGTTGTAGCTGGCGAAGTTGGCGACGTAGAACGCGAAGCCCGCGGAGGCGATCATCCAGATGACCAGGGCGAGGAAACTGCCCGGCGTGATCCACTTGAGCCCCCTCACCTTGGCGTTCGGGGTCGCCCAGTACAGGATCGCGATCATGATCGTGACGAGGAGAACGAGAACGGGCCATTTGGCGATCGACCACGCCGTCAGCGCGGAGTCCCCGACACCCAGTGCCGTGCCCGCCTGGTGGGCCAGGGCGCCGGTGAACACGACGATCAGCGCACTGGCGACGGCCAGCAGCATCAGGATGATCGTCACCCCGACCCGGATCGGGAGGATCTTCCACACCGGGCGGCCCTCGGGCATGTCGTAGACGGCGTTCGCCGCGCGGATGAAGGCGGCCACGTAGCCGGAGGCCGACCACACCGCCAGCACGATGCCGACCACCGCCATCACGGAGCCGACGCCGGCGTTGCCCTGCAACTGCTCCACGGCGTGCGTGATGATGTCCCTGGCCGAGCCCGGGGCGAACTTCTTGATGTTCTCCAGCACCGAGTCTGTCGCCGACTTGCCGGTGATGCCCAGCAGCGACACGAGGACCAGCAGAGCCGGGAACAGCGACAGCACGCCGTAGTACGTCAGGGCCGCGGCGCGGTCGGTCAGCTCGTCGTCCTTGAACTCCCGCAGCGCCCCTTTGAGCACGGCACCCCAGGCCCGTTTGGGCAGTTTCGTCGGCGTGTCCGGCTCGCGCCGTTCCACCTCCGGTCCGGGCCCGGCCTCCTCGGGCGTGAGCCTGTCGTGTTCTCGAGCCTCGTCGCCGCCGTGGCGCGCTTTCCGCCCTGGAAGATGGAGCTTCGTCATGGGCCCCGGGTACCCCTGGGGGCCGCGCTCATGTCAGGGGCGCCCCAGCCGGCTGACCTCAGGCGTCGAGGGCCTCGCGGACGGTGGGGTAACAGTCGATGATCTTGTCGAGTCCGACGAGTTGCAGCGTGCGCAGTACGGATCCGCCGGCGCCTGCCAGACGCAGCCGGCCGTTCGCGTCGCAGAGCGCGGCGCGCGCGGCGATGAGCACGTTGATGCCGCTGGAGTCCATGAACGTCACCCCGCTGAGATCCACCACCATCCTGGGGACGGCCGTGTCCTCGGGGAGGCTGAGGGCTTGCCGGAGATGCCTGCCGGTGTGGTAGTCGATTTCTCCCCGTACGGTGACGACCTCGACGCCGCCCACGGTCGCGGAAGTGATCGCCAAGCCGTCCGGCTCCGGTGTTTCCTTCTTGTCGGTCACGCTTGCCTCCACAACGCTCGGTGACTCGGCCGGCGGCTGCCTCGGCCTGGATCCTACGGGGACCTCCCCGGCAGGGAAGCTGTGCCGCCCGGGACCACAGGTGTACAAAGAGCGGTCGGGGGTACGCGCGGGCATATGAACGGGGGACGGACGTGGTGGGGGTGGAGTCGGTCCCTCTCGATGGGGAGGGTCCCATAGTGCGGCATCCCGAGCCCTGGCAGGTGTCGGCGGCGCTGGACGGCGACGGCGCCTGTATCGCCGAGGCCCGCCACTTCGCGGCGGACTTCCTCACCCGGCTCCGGAGCGAGCACGGCATAGCCGTCTCCGCGCGCGCGATGGACCTCACGCAGCTCGTGGTCAGCGAACTGGTCACCAACGCCCGCAAGTACGCCCCCGGCCCGGTCCTCCTCGATCTGCGGGTCACCGGCACGGTGGTGGAAGTGGTGGTCTGGGACAGCGATCCGGTGCTGCCGGTGGCCCGGGCCGCCGACGCCGGCCGGGTGGGCCAGCACGGGCTGGAGATCGTCATGGCGGTGGCCCAGGGCTTCGAGGCACGCCGGGAGCCGGTCGGCAAACGCATCACCGCTCGGGTGGCGCTCCTGGACGAACCGGACGGCGACGAGTCCGGTCCGCGCCCCGGCTGACCCCTCCGGGCTCGGCCCTCGCATGTGAGGCGAGGGGCCCACGGAACATCAGACAGTGTCGGGAAGCGGGGCTTCGTCGGGTCGTCCCTGTGGCGTAGAGGCGGTGTCGTGGGGTGGGCGGCGGGTGCGCTCCGCCCACGCGGCCACCGGCGGGCCCGCGGCTCCCAGGGTCGCGAAGAACGCGCCGAGCAGCAGCCAGCCCCCGTGGCCCAGTCCGAGGACCGCCGTCGTGAGGACCACCGGGGCCAAAGCCTGCCCGGCGTCGAAGCCCATGCCGAAAAGTCCCTGGTACTGGCCCTGGGCGTGGTCGGGGGCGAGACCGAAGCCGAGCGCGTAACCGCCCGAGGACTCCCATACCTCCCCGAGACTGTGCACACAGACCGCGAGGACGGCGAGACCCGGCGCGATCCAGACCGGGACGTCCGCGGTCAGAGCCATCATGGGGCAGCTGACCAAGAAGAACAGCCCCGCGAGACGGAACGCCCGGCCGCCCTGGCGCGGTGTCTCCACCCGGGAGCCGATCCTGCTCTGGAGCAGCACGCACACACCGCTGTTGACCGCGTAGACCGCCGCCACCGTCCAGCGGGGCGCGTCGGTGTGGGCTGAGAGCCAGATCGGCAGCAGGAGGGAAACGGTCTGGTACTGCAGTCCCATCGCCCCGTAGAGCACCACGAAGGACACATACGGCCGGTCGGACAGGACGGCCCCGCGGTGGTGCTCCGTCGGCCTGGGCAGCGGCCGGTAGTTGGGCACACCGGCCAGGGCGATCAGGCCGGCGCCGGCGAAGCTGGCGGCATTGGCGAGGATGAGCGCGGTGTACGCCGCGCGCGTGTCGACCGAGACGGCGAAGGCGGCACCGAGGGTGCCCAGGACCACGCCCAGGTTGACGAACGTGCGGAGCCTCGCCCTGAAGGCGGCGGGGCGTTCACCGCCCGCACGGGCGATGAGCGCACCGCCCGCCGCGCCGCTCGCCGTCGCTGCCAGCCGGTCCAGGGAGGCGATGAGCGTGAACGTCAGCCATCCGTGGATGAAGACGAAGGCGGCCATCGTCACGGCCTGCATCGCGAGCGCCGTCAGCCAGACCGTGCGCGGTCCGTACCGGTCGGCCAGGTTCCCCGCCGGGATGCCGGCGAGCAGCCCCACGAGGCCGGCGATCGTGAGACCGGCACCGACCCGTGCGGCGGGCAGGTGGACCACCAGCGTGAAGTAGAGCACCGCGGCGGTGTTGAACAGCCCGTTGCCGACCCGGCTGACGAAGCTGGCGACGATGAGGGCACGCTGCGGGCCGGTCGTCGGCAGGCGGGATATCCGTGGCCCGGCGCTCTTTTCGATCATGCGGCCGAGGCTAGCAGCGCCCCTCTGCGGGGCCTCCGTGCCGGTCAGGACCGCCGATGGAGCCCCGCCGGACCGCCGACGGGGCTCCTTTCAGGACACCTGGCCCGGCCGGGGATCAGGTGCAGGCGCTGCCGTTGAGTGCGAAGCCGGTGGGGGAGGGATTCGTGCCGGTGTGTGTCCCCTGGACTCCGAAGCTCGCCGTCGTACCGGGGGCGATCGTCCGGTTCCAGTCGGCGTTGCGGGCGCTCACGGTGGTGCCGTTCTGGGTGACGGTGGCGTTCCAGGCGCTCGTGACCCGCTGGCCGCCCGGATACGTCCAGGTCAGCTGCCACCCGTCCACGGGGGCCGAGCTCGTGTTCTTGACGGTGAGCGTCGCCGTGAAGCCATTGCTCCACACGTTGTCGACCTTGTACGCCACCGAGCAGGCCGCGGTCGGCGGTTCACCCGTCGAGGCTCCCTCGGCGGCGTAGGCGGCCAGCCAGGCCAGCGGGGCGTTCCAGTTGACCGCCACCTCGTTGGTCGAGTACGAGCCGATGTCGTCGATGTAGCAGGCGGCCGGTGCGCAGCCCGGCAGTTTCGCCTGTGCCACCGGGTCCTGGAGCGCGCTGTCCGGACCGCCCGCGAGCGAACCCGCCGGAGGGTGGGGGAGCGAGGCGTCCAACTGGTGTGCCCAGAAGCGGTGGTGCTGGTTCTGCGAGGACGTCTCACCGTAGCCGGATACGTAGGACTGGCCGAGGGCGTTGCGGCCGAGGAGATAGTCCATCGCCTCCAGCGCGCCGGTGCGGTAGCGCGCGTCGCCCGTCAGCTCACCGGCGACGGCCAGGACGATCGCGTTGTCGGCGACCTCGCTGTTCGAGCCCCAGAAGTACCCGTCCGCCGGGACCGGCACCGCATAGCCCTGGGCAGCCATCCTGGACAGATGGGTGTCGGCCGCCGCGGTCACCGAGGAACGCACCCGGGCCAGATCCGCGGCGGGCAGCCCGTTGGGCACCGTGGCCAGGGTGAGCCGGCCGAGCGCGGCCGTGTCCGCCCAGCCGAAGCCGTACGGGGAGAAGGCACTGGCCGAGGTGTGCCAGGAGGACGACGTGACCGCGTCCCGGAAGGCGCTCTCCCCGGTCGTCGCGTACAGCTCGGCCGCCGCCCAGTAGAACTCGTCGCTGACCTGCGCATCGCCGTAGGCGCCACCGCCCGTGCTGTCCGAATCCGGCGCGAACAGGGCGGGGTTGGCCTGGGCCGCGCTCCAGGCACGGCGGGCGGCTGAGAGGCAGCGGTCGGCGAATGCGGCATCGTAGGGCCGGAAGACCCGGGCGCACTGCGCGGCCGAGGCGGCCAGGTTGAGCGTCGCCGCCGTGGAGGGCCGGTGCAGCTCACGGGGCTGGGGGTCCTGGTCGGGACGCATCGGCATCCCGGTCCAGGCCGCGTCATGGACCTTGTGGAACGCCATCCCCGCGTACGGCCTGCCCGCGGGCACCTGCATCCGCATCAGGAAGTCGAGCTCCCAGCGTGCCTCGTCCAGGACGTCCGGCATGCCGTTGCCGCGCTCGGGGACGCGCAGGGTCGAGTCACCCAGCGCCGCGTCCCGGCCCGCCCGCTTGGCCCGCTCAAAGGAATTGACGACCAGCCAGGTGGAGATACCGCCGTTCACCACGTACTTGCCCTGGTCGCCCGCGTCGTACCAGCCGCCCCTGACGTCCTGGGTGTAGTCGCACACCCCCGCCTGGCAGGGGACGGAGACATCGCCCTTGTTGGGTGCGACGCCCAGGTGTCCGGCCGGGCGCGCGTAGGCGGAGCCCACCAGGGAGGCGTCTATGGCGACGCCGCTGCGCTGGTGGTAGAAGAAGGCCATCGAGTCGGAGCGCAGCCCGTCGTAGAGGTTGGCGCGGACGTCGAAGGGCACGCTGCTGTTGCCGTCCACCGACAGGACGTATCCCGAGCCCGTCCCTTGGTACGAGGAGAAGTCGGCCACCTGGACGGACTGCCCAGAGGGGGTGTCCGCGCCGCGCGGAACGGTCGCACCGGAGGCGACCACCGTCCCGGACGCGTTGCGCAGTTGCCAGGTGAGCGCCTGGGTCGCGGTGGTGACGACGGTGGCGCGCTTGGGCCCGTCCGGCAAGTAGCCGACCTGGTTGACGCGTACGGCTGTCGTGGCGGTCGTGGAGGCCGACGCGGTGGGTGTGGCGAGGGTGCCGCCGACGAGGAGGCAGCCGGTCAGCAGGGCGGCGGCGATGGTTCTGGGCCGGGCGGACGGCGGGGTGGGGGGCATGAGCGGCTCCTTGGGGTCAGCGGATGGAGTGGGTCCGAGTCCAGCGAATCGTCAGCGCCGTGCCGCCAAGGACCACCGGTCCGGTCTCTTGTTTCCCGTCGGCCGCCGCGGAGGACGAAGGATTGGGGGAGCGCTCCCACTCGTCGAAGTATCGAACATCGGTCGATGGATCGGAGATTTGAGGCGGACAGTATTAAGGCAAGGGGCAGTCGTCAACAGGTGAGGACGTATACGAGAGTTAAGGAGCCAAGGCGAAGGGGTTCCCGAAAATCTGGCCGTATCCGCCCTTGCCCGCCCCGAGTAACTCTGGGGCGGGCAAGGGCGGATACGGCCCGGGTGCCGCGCGACGACCGGACGAACATGGCGCCACCGGCTGCGGCCGGTGTCACGGCGCCTTGTCGGGCTCAGACGGCACAGGCGCATCCGGCGGCTGCCTTGGCTTCGGTGGCCGTCCGGGCCGGGTCGACGGCCTGCTCGTCGGGAGTGCAGCACGCGGTGGTGCCGCAGCAGGCGTCCGGGGCGCTGCCGGCCCTCTCCCGGGTGTCGGCGTCGGCCTTGACGACGTAGACCTCCCACGGCTCCTTGCCGGGACCGGTGACCCACACCTTGTCCTGCACGGCGTAGCAGCACGAGGTGTCGTTCTCCTCGAAGGTCGCCAGGCCCGCGTCCTTGAGCCGCCCGGTGGCCGCGGTGACGTCGTCGGTGGACATGACCTCCACGCCGAGGTGGTCCAGACGGGTGTCCTCGCCCCCCTCGCCCTCAAGGAGGACGAGCTTGAGCGGGGGCTCGGTGATGGCGAAGTTGGCGTACCCCTCGCGGCGCTTGGCCGGCTCCGCCCCGAAGAGCTTGGAGTAGAAGGCGATCGAGGCTTCGAGGTCGGCAACGCGCAGGGCGAGCTGAACACGGGACATGGCGGTCTCCCAACCGTGAGAACGGCTTGTATCGACGACTGTCGATATAGGCGACCTTGCCACCGGATTAGATCGCTGTCAACATAGAGACATGTCGAAACAGGCTGGTCTTCCGCTGCTCGCTCAGGACGGGGAGGCGTGCTGCGCCCCGATGGTCCACGAGCCGCTGGGAGAGGAGGCCGCGGCCGATCTGTCGCGGATGTTCAAGGCGCTGTCGGACCCGATCCGGCTGCGGCTGCTCTCGCTGATCGCCTCCCACGAGGGCGGCGAAGCGTGCGTGTGCGACCTCATCGGCCCGTTCGACGTGTCCCAGCCGACGATCTCCCATCATCTGAAGGTGCTCCGGGGGGCCGGCCTGGTCGGCTCCGAGCGGCGTGGGACCTGGGTGTACTACTGGGTGCTGCCCGAGGCCCTGGCGAAGCTGTCCGCCCTGCTCCAGATCCCCGTCGCCGCGACGGTGCCGGCGTGAGCGCGCCCGCGCCGCTGGTGCGGCGGACGGCCGTCGAAGGGCTCGGCACGGCCGCGCTGGTCGCGGTGGTGGTCGGCTCCGGCATCCAGGCCACCGCGCTGACCCACGACATCGGGCTGCAGCTCCTGGCCAACTCCCTCGCCACCGTCTTCGGCCTCGGTGTGCTGATCGCCCTGCTCGGCCCCGTGTCGGGAGCACACTTCAACCCGGCGGTCACCCTCGCCGCCTGGTTCACCGGCCGCCGCACCGGCGACACCACGACCACCCTGCGCGACGTCCTCGCGTACGTACCCGCTCAGATCGCCGGGGCGATCACCGGCGCGGTGCTGGCCGACGCCATGTTCGCCAAGCCGCTGGTGCACTTCGCCACCCACGACCGGTCCGCCGGACATCTGTGGCTGAGCGAGGTCGTGGCCACCGCCGGGCTGGTCTGGCTCATCTTCGGCCTGGCCCGCGCGGGCCGCGCGCACCTGGCGCCGCTGCTGGTCGCCTCCTACATCGGGGCGGCGTACTGGTTCACCTCCTCGACCAGCTTCGCCAACCCGGCCGTGACGATCGGCCGGGCGTTCACCGACACCTTCGCCGGAATCGCCCCCGCGTCCGTGCTGCCCTTCGTTGCCGCCCAGCTGGTGGGCGCCGCCACCGGGCTCGGGCTGGTCGCGCTCTGCTTCGGCCGTCCGGCCTCCGCGAGCGAGGACGAGGTCGTCGTCCCGCACGGCAGGCAGCAGGCCTGCGCCCCCACCCTCTCCGCCTCCGCCGAAGAAAGCGCACTGACCTGATGAGCACCTCCGCCGTTCCCTCCGTGCTGTTCGTCTGCGTGCACAACGCCGGACGGTCCCAGATGGCCGCCGCCTTCCTCACCCATCTCGGCGCGGACCGGGTCCAGGTCCGCTCCGCCGGATCCGCGCCCGCCGACGCGGTGAACCCGGCCGTGCTGGAGGCCATGAAGGAGGTCGGCATCGGCCTCTCGGCCCAGACCCCCAAGATCCTCACCACCGAGGCGGTGCGGGCCTCGGACGTGGTGATCACCATGGGCTGCGGCGACGCCTGCCCGTACTTCCCCGGCAAGCGGTACCTGGACTGGAAGCTCGACGACCCGGCCGGCCAGGGCGTCGCGGCGGTCCGCCCGATCCGCGACGAGATCGAGCGGCGCGTCCGTGGCCTGCTGACCGAACTGGGTATCGAGCCGACGGCGTGAAGCCGACCGGAACCGGCATGAGCATCGCCGCGCTACGGCCGGAACACGCTGAGCAGGTGTTGGCGATCTACCAGCTCGGTGTCGACGAGGGCAATGCGACCTTCGAGACCACGGCGCCGACGTGGGAGGTGTTCGACGCGGTGAAGCTGCCCGCCCACCGCCTGGTCGCTCTCGACGGAGACCGGGTCCTGGGCTGGGCGGCCGTGGTTCCGGTCTCCGACCGCTGCGCGTACGCGGGCGTCGTCGAGCATTCCGTCTACGTCCACCCCGAAGCGCGGGGTCGCGGTGTGGGCATGACCCTGCTGACCGGGCTGCTGGCCTCCACCGACGCCGCCGGGATCTGGACCGTGCAGTCCGGCATCTTCCCGGAGAACACCGCGAGCCTTTCCCTGCACCGGCGGGCGGGGTTCCGCGTCGTCGGCACGCGCGAGCGCATCGGCCGACACCACGGCACATGGCGCGACGTCGTCCTCGTCGAGCGCCGCAGCCCCACGGTCATCTGATCCGCCGGAGCGCCCCCGCTCTGTTTCGATCCTCGACCGGACTCCCGGGGCTCATGGACGCCCGGAGCCGGCTTGGGGGCGGCCGAAGAGGAGGTCGTAGCCGGTGGGCAACTGGAGCAGGATCTGGTGCATGAGTTCGTCGCCGGCCGCGTCGGCGGCGGTGCTGAGGACGGCGCTGACGTCCCAGGTGGCGGTCGTCTCGGTGGCCCCCTCGATCCAGGCTGCCGTGGCCCGTACGAACCGTTCCGGCGAGAGCGGTTCGGCGCTCTGCAGCGGGTTGAGGAGGATCAGGGCGAACGCCTCCGGCAGACACGCGGCCAGCTCGGCGCGGACCCGGCCGACCAGGTGGGCGCCGAGAAGGGCGAGAACGACACGGGCCGCCCGCTCGGCTTCCTGGACGTTCTTGTACTCGCCGCGTTCCTTCACCTGGTCGAGGAACGCTTCCCTTCGTAGAGACACGTCGGCCACCGCCTCTCTGGGCTGAGGAGGACTGAGGGGAGCGCAGGACGGGTGGAGGGGGGAGATCAAGTCCCGTCCTGCGCTGCTGTTCGGCTCCCAGCGCCGGGTTCAGCCGGAGATCTCCTTGCGGGAGGAGTCCCCGCTGATGGTGATCTTGCGGGGCTTGGCGCGTTCGGCGATCGGGATGCGCAGGGTGAGCACCCCGGCCTCGTAGTCGGCCTTGATGCGTTCGGTGTCGAGGGTGTCGGCCAGCACGAGCTGACGGGAGAAGACGCCCAGGGGCCGTTCCGACAGCTCCATCTGCACGTTCTCGGCCTTCGCGACGGGCCGCCGCTCGGCCTTGACGGTCAGCATGTTCCGCTCGACGTCGATGTCGATCGCCTCCGGGCTGACGCCCGGAAGGTCGAAGGCCACCACGTACTCGTCGCCCTCGCGGTAGGCGTCCATCGCCATCGCGGACGGCCGGGTCCAGGTGCCGGTACCGGTCCCGGTCAGCTGCTGGGCGAGGCGGTCCAGCTCACGGAAGGGGTCGGTGCGCATCAACATCGTGAAACACCTCCAGAAGGTTCGGGTCGTACCCGCCAATGCGCTTCAACACCACCGTTGTAGCATGTCATCCAATCGATGACAAACATGTCGTCGTCGAAAGGATGACGGCGGCGCGGGGAAGGTCGGAGG
>NZ_JBJHPC010000341.1:0-7943 GCF_045257485.1 Streptomyces sp. YS-3
CCCGCCGACCCGGTCGCGCCGCGGTGGGCGCCGGAACGATCCTGCGCTGCTCGCCCGTGTCGGCCACCACCATCCGGCGGCGGGAGCCGGTGCCCGCCGGGTCCGGCCGCTGCGGCGCGCCCGGGTCGGCGGGAGTGGCCCGGCGATGGCTGCCGGTGTCGGAGGGGTTGGCGACGCGATGGCTGCCGGTGTCGGACGGGCCGGCCACGCGGTGCGTGCCGGTGTCGGAGAGGTTGGCCACGCGGTGCGTGCCGGTGTCCGTCCACGCGGCGCCGTCGAAGGCGTCCACGTACTCGCGCCGGGGTCCCGGTATTCGGACACCGGGACCGGGGCGCGCCGGAGCGCCGGAGCCGGGCGCCGGGGGGTCGCCCCAGCCGCCACCGCCCTCGTGGTGCTCGGGGTGGCCTCCGCGGACCGGCACGCCGTGCGCGGGGGTGGTGCCGCCCTGGTGCGGGGCGGAGGTGCCCGGAACCGGCCGGGTCCGCGGCAGCGGACCGGTCGTCGGGCCGTCGGCGCGGCGGCGTCCGCCCGCCGGCTGCGCGCCCTCCGCCACGGGCCGGGGCCCGGTGGCGTCGGCGCTTCGGGTGGCTTCGGGAGTGCCCGCGGCGCCCCTGGGTCGGCTGTGTCGTCCCACGCCCCGGATCAGCTCCTGTTTCCGCAGTCGTCGACCAGGTCCCGGAAGGCCTGCGCGACCGCCTCCGGGTACTCCAACATCGCCAGGTGCCCGGCGTCGGGCAGGGTCAGCAGTCTCGACCCGCGGAACGCGGCGGCGGCTCTGCGGGCCATCCGGAAGGCGACGAGCCGGTCCCGGCCGCCGTACACCAGCAGGGTGGGGGCGAGCACGCGCTCGGCCTGCCGCCACAGCCCGTGCTGTCCGCCCAGGGTGTATGCGTTCACCACGCCCCGCGCCGAGCGGACCATCGCGTCCCAGAAGTACGGCATCCCGAGGCGGCGCTCCATCTCCTCGACCGCCGCCCGGAAGGCCTCGGGGCTCACCCGGCCCGGATCGCCGTAACAGAGGGCCATCGCGGCGCGCGTACGCTCCTCGACCGTCCAGTCCTTGGTCATCCGCGCGAACAGCGCGGCGGCCCCCGGCACCGCGAGCAGGGCGGTGGGCCAGGCGGTGCGCTGGGCGCGGAGTTCGGGGAGCGCGGGCGATATCAGGGTGAGGGTACGGACCAGGTCGGGGCGGACCGCCGCGACCCGGGTGACGACCGCGCCGCCCAGCGAGTTCCCGACGAGGTGGACGGGCCCGCGCCCCTCGGTGTCCAGCAGCCGGATCACCGCGCGCGCGTGGCCGGTGACCGAGTAGTCGCCGTCGTCCGGCGGCGCGGAGTCCCCGAAGCCGGGCAGGTCCACGGCCTCGCAGTCCACCGTCTCCGCGAGCAGCGGCATCAGGGCGGACCAGTTCTGCGAGGAGCCGCCGAGTCCGTGCACGAACAGGGCGGGGGGAAGCCCGGAGCGGGTGCCGGGACGGGTGCGGATGTTCAGCGACAGCCCGGGCAGACTCACCGAGCGCAGCTCTTCACCGTCCGCCACCCGGACCGCGCCCACCCGGGGTACCGGGGCGGCAGCGGCGGCAAGGGTTTCCGGCAGCTCGGTCGAGGACATGCGGGCAATGTTACGAGACGATCACACCGTGGTTCGTGTGTTCGCCGTCACAGATCGCATAGCGGTGCGCAGACCTAGCCCATAGGCTCGATATCAAGCCCTCGAAAAGGGAGCAATCATGCCCGTCGACCCCAGTGATCCCGAAATGTTCGAGGAAGAATTCCAGGAAGAAGCCGGCACGGTGGAGCTCGACGAGGAGACGCCCGAGGCGGACGCGGCCGAGCAGCACACCGAGGTGCGGCAGGACCGCGACGAGCCGCTCTCCCGGGTCGACCCCGGCGAGGCGAACGAGGCCGACGCGGTCGAACAGGCACGTGTGGTGGCCCTCGACGAGGACGACTACCGCTGATTTGTTCGGATAACGGGGCGTATCTCCCGCTACCCAGCGCGTCCGGTCCGTGAAATTCTGCGTGCGCACCGCGCACAGCCGGGTTACCCAAAAGTACGATGGCGGCGCGCGTCCTTCGCGCACGAGATCAATTTTTGGGAGGCGGCGTGACAGCCATCGAGCAGACCGAGGCGGCGCGCCCGCGAGGCACGCGCCTGCCCCGCCGGGCCCGCCGCAATCAGCTTCTGGGCGCGGCCCAGGAAGTCTTCGTCGCACAGGGGTACCACTCGGCCGCGATGGACGACATCGCGGAGCGGGCCGGTGTCTCCAAGCCGGTCCTCTACCAGCACTTCCCCGGCAAGCTGGAGCTCTACCTGGCCCTGCTCGACCAGCACTGCGAGGCGCTGCTCCAGGCCGTGCGCACGGCGCTCGCCTCCACCAGCGACAACAAGCTGCGGGTCGCCGCGACCATGGACGCCTACTTCGCGTACGTGGAGGACGAGGGCGGCGCGTTCCGCCTGGTCTTCGAGTCCGACCTGACCAACGAGCCCGCCGTCCGCGAGCGCGTGGAGCGGGTCAGCCTGCAGTGCGCCGAGGCGATCTCGGACGTGATCGCCGAGGACACCGGCCTGTCCAAGGACGAGTCGATGCTGCTGGCCGTGGGCCTGGGCGGGGTCTCCCAGGTGGTCGCCCGCTACTGGCTCTCCAGCGAGTCGAAGATCCCCCGGGGCAAGGCGGTGCAGCTGCTCACCTCGCTGGCCTGGCGCGGTATCGCGGGCTTCCCGCTGCACGCCTCCGAAGGCCACTGAACAGCGCCTGCGGGGCGCGGGTGTTCGCTCCTAGCGTGCGGCGCCGCGCCCGTCCGGGTCCCCTCTCCGGGCTAATGTGTGCGGGGTACGGCGCGGCTGACCGCGCACCGCAGACCGTCGGAGGGACATAGCCGTGGAGGTCAAGATCGGCGTGCAGCACGCACCCCGGGAGATCGTTCTGGAGAGCGGGCAGTCCGCCGAAGAGGTCGAGAGCGCGGTAGCCGGCGCCCTCGCCGGCAAGGCGCAGCTGCTCAGCCTCCAGGACGACAAGGGCCGCAAGGTCCTCGTGCCGGCCGACCGGATCGCGTACGTGGAGATCGGCGAGCCGACGGTTCGCCGGGTGGGCTTCGGCCAGCTGTAGCCCCGTACGGCAGGAACGAGGGAGCGGCCCGGCGGTCATCGACCGCCGGGCCGCTCCCTTTTCGCGCCGCTCGCGCGCGGTGCGCCGGGCCGGTGCCTCCTGTGCCCCCGCTGTGCTCCACACGGTGAGGGGAGGGTTGCGTTCCGCGAGGCTCGGGTAGGACGGCTGGTGACCGACAGCCTGACCACACACCGCGGGAGGGACGTACATGCTCCTGGAAGCGCTCGGCTCCGTCATGCTCGGCATCGCCCTCGCCTGGGCCGCCGCATCCCGTCTGCCACACCGCCTGCCCGAGCGGCGAACCGTTTTCGCGGTGGGCTCGCTCGGCGCGCTGTTCGGCGCCTTCCTGACCCACTCGGCGGTGGGCCCCGGGCACAGGGTGACCACGATCGTCGGCGCCACCTTCATCGCGGTGGTCGCGCTGTCGCTGCTGCTGCGCCCGAGGGGCCGCCTGCGCCGCTCGGCGGCGTAGGCGGCGATAAGCTCCGGCGTTCCTAGGCGGCCAGGCCCAGCGCGGCCATGCGCTTGGTGTGCGCCTTGGTGATGCGGGCGAACATCTCGCCCACCGCGGCCAGATCGAAGCCGTCGGCCATACCGCCGACCAGCATCGTCGACAGCGCGTCGCGCTCCGCGACCACGCGCTGGGCCTGCGAGAGGGCCTCGCCCATCAGCCGCCGCGCCCACAGCGCGAGCCGGCCGCCCAGCCGGGGGTCGGCGTCGATCGCGGCGCGCACCTTCTCCACCGCGAAGTTGCCGTGGCCGGTGTCGTCGAGCACCGCGAGCACCAGACCGCGGGTGTCCGAGTCGAGCCGGGCCGCCACCTCGCGGTAGAAGTCACTGGCGATCGAGTCGCCCACGTACGCCTTGACCAGGCCCTCCAGCCAGTCCGACGGGGCGGTCTGGTGGTGGAAGTCGTCCAGCGCCTTGGCGAACGGCTCCATCGCGGCGGTCGGCTCCGTGTCGATCTCGGCGAGGCGGTCGCGCAGCCGCTCGAAATGGTGGAACTCCGCCGAGGCCATCTTCGCCAGCTCCGCCTTGTCGGCGAGCGAGGGCGCCAGCTTGGCGTCGTCGGCGAGCCGCTCGAAGGCCGCCAGCTCGCCGTACGCGAGGGCGCCGAGCAGATCCACCACGGCGGCCCGGTACTGGGGCTCGGCAGAGGCCGTCGCCCAGTCCTGGGCGGCGATCCCGGTGGGCTCGGCCGCGCTCTCGGTGTTCCCGGTGGTCCCGGTGTTCCCGGCGTTCTCCGTGGTGTCGGCGGCAGGCGCGGCGGCTTCGGTTCCGGCCGCGTTGGCGTTGTCAGGCGTCTCCATGCAGCGCACAATAGCCCGCTCCCGGCAGGGCGGAAGGGCCTGGTCAGCCAGAGCGCCCGACCGGTTCCCGGGAATTCGCCCAACACACATGCGCGAATCCGGGGTACAGTGGTAATGAGCCTGCCGAGGATCATGTATTCGGCGGGCGGCTTGATGAATGAGGATGCCCGGTCGGTCGCCCGGTCGGCTCCGACCCGACAGCCCTCCAGTGCGGCACGTGACAGTACGTAACCGCAGATGAGGGACCCCTCAGCGGCACGAGCGCTTGAGCGACGGCAGTGGTCCCGCGCCACCCGGCCCGGTCGATCCCCGACACCTGGCCGGATGGACCCACGGCACGGTAAGACCCGCCGCGTTCGCCTCCGTACCGCGTCTCACAGAAGAGGCAGCACCCTGACTACGTTCCGAGACCTCGGGATCCTCCCCGAGACCGCCGAAGCCCTTGAGGCCGTCGGTATCGTGTCCCCGTTCCCCATCCAGGAGATGACGCTCCCCGTCGCGCTCTCCGGCTCCGACGTCATCGGCCAGGCCAAGACCGGCACCGGCAAGACGCTCGGCTTCGGTCTGCCGCTGCTGGAGCGCGTCACCGTCCCCGCGGACGTCGAGGCGGGCCGGGCCAAGCCCGAGCAGCTCACCGACGCCCCGCAGGCGCTCGTCGTGGTCCCGACCCGCGAGCTCTGCACCCAGGTCACCAACGACCTGCTCACCGCCGGCAAGGTCCGTAACGTCCGGGTGCTCGCCATCTACGGCGGCCGGGCGTACGAGCCGCAGGTCGAGGCCCTCAAGAGGGGCGTCGATGTGATCGTCGGCACCCCCGGCCGGCTGCTCGACCTGGCGGGCCAGCGCAAGCTGGACCTCTCCCACGTCCGCGCGCTCGTCCTGGACGAGGCCGACGAGATGCTCGACCTGGGCTTCCTGCCCGACGTCGAGAAGATCATCAACATGCTTCCGGCGAAGCGCCAGACCATGCTGTTCTCGGCGACCATGCCGGGCGCCGTGATCGGTCTCGCCCGTCGCTACATGTCGCAGCCCACGCACATCAGCGCCACCTCGCCAGACGACGCGGGCGCGACCGTCGCCAACACCGCGCAGCACGTCTTCCGCGCCCACTCGATGGACAAGCCGGAGCTCGTCGCGCGCATCCTCCAGGCCGAGGGCCGCGGACTCGCGATGATCTTCTGCCGTACGAAGCGGACGGCCGCCGACATCGCCGAGCAGCTCGCCAAGCGCGGCTTCGCCTCCGGCGCGGTCCACGGCGACCTCGGCCAGGGCGCCCGCGAGCAGGCGCTGCGCGCCTTCCGCAACGGCAAGGTCGACGTGCTGGTCTGCACCGACGTCGCCGCCCGCGGCATCGACGTCGAGGGTGTGACGCACGTCATCAACTACCAGTCGCCGGAGGAGGAGAAGACCTACCTCCACCGCATCGGCCGCACCGGCCGCGCGGGCAAGAAGGGCATCGCGGTCACGCTGGTCGACTGGGACGACATCCCGCGCTGGCAGCTGATCAACAAGGCGCTGGACCTGGGCTTCCCGGACCCGGTCGAGACGTACTCGACCTCGCCGCACCTCTTCGAGGAACTCAACATCCCGGTGGGCACCAAGGGTGTCCTGCCCCGCGGCGAGCGGACCCGTGCGGGTCTCGCGGCCGAGGAGCTGGAGGACCTGGGCGAGACGGGTGGCCGTGGCCGCAAGTCCGCCGCCGCCGCGCCGGTCGCCACCGAGGAGCGCGCGCCGCGCACGCCCCGGCAGCGCCGTCGTACCCGTGGTGGCTCGTCGGCCGAGGCGGACGCCCAGGCGCCCGTGGCCGCGCAGCCGGCCGTCGCACCGGAGGCCGAGCACACCGAGAGCACCGAGCACCCCGAGAGCACCGAGCCGCGCACCCCGCGCCGCCGTCGCCGCACCCGTGTGGGGGTGGCCCCGGTGGAGGCGGCCCCGGCCGCCGAGGCCGTGACCGCCGCGGTGGCCGTCGCCGAGCCGGTGGCACCGTCGGCCGCGGAGACCGTGGTGGATGGTGTGGAGGCCGTGGAGGCCGAGACCAAGCCGCGCCGGACCCGGACCCGCAAGTCCGCGACGGTGGCCGAGCCGGCCGCCGAGGCCGTGGTGGAAGCCGTGGAGGCCCCGGAGGCCGAGACGAAGCCGCGCCGGACCCGGACCCGCAAGGTCGCGGCCGTCGCCGAGGCGCCGGTCGTCCCGGCGCCCGCCGCCGAGGCTGCGCTCCCCGCCGCCGAGCCGGTGGCCGCCGCCCCGCGCCGCCGTACCCGCAAGGGGGCGGAGCAGGTCGTGGAGGCCGTCGTCGAGGCGCCGGCCAAGCCGCGTCGCCGGGTGCGCAAGGTGGCCGCCTCCTCCGAGGTCGGCTTCCTGACCCCGGAGTCGGCCGCCCTGGAGATCGCCGCCGCGAAGGCCGCCGAGGCCGCCGCCCAGCCGGCCCGGTCGCGCAAGAAGGCCGTCGCGGCCGAGCCCGAGGCGTCCGTCGCCGCCGAGCCCAAGCCGCGTCGTACGCGCGCGAAGAAGACCGCGGAGGCCGCCCCCGAGGCGGCGGCGGAGCCCAAGCCCCGCCGTACCCGCACCCGCAAGGTCGCGGCGCCCGAGGCGTAAGCACGCGTCAGCACACCGTACGGTCGGCCCGGCATCCCCACGGGGGTGCCGGGCCGCGGTGCGTCCGGGGTGGCGTTCTAGCGCCCGTGCACCCCGGTTACGCTCGGCGTATGAGCAAGCCCCGGTCCCTGGCCCTGCCCTCGGGCACGCGCGCGTACGCGTTGGAGACGCCCCGCGGGCGCTTCGCCGTACTCGACTGCGAGCCCGTCGTACCCAGGGTGGGGACGGCACTGCTGCTGCCCGGCTTCACCGGCAGCAAGGAGGACTTCCTCGCCCTCCTGGAGCCGCTCGCGCGGGCCGGGTACCGGACGGTGGCGGTCGACGGGCGCGGCCAGCACGAGAGCCCCGGGCCGCGCGGCGCGTCCGGCTACACGCCGCGCGCCCTCGCCGAGGACGTCGTGGCGCAGGCGGCGGCGCTGGGGGACGGGCCCGTGCACCTCGTCGGCCACTCCTTCGGCGGCCTGGTGGCCCGCGCGGCCGTCCGCCTCGCCCCGCGCTCCTTCGCGTCGTTGACGCTGCTGGCGTCGGGGCCGGGGCATGTCGGCCCCGAGCAGCGCGCCAGGATCCGCCTGCTGCGGGCCGCGCTGCCGGTGCTGCCCCCGGCGGTGGTGTGGGCGGCGACGCGGTGGCTGGACAGCCGGGACCCGGCGTACGAGCCGGACACGCCGGAGGTGGCGGAGTTCCTGCGCCGGCGGTGGTTCAACACGCGGCCGGGCCAACTCGTCGCGGCGGGCCGCCAGTTGCGGACGGAGCCGGACCGCACCGAGCAGATCGCCGCGCTGCCCGTGCCGCTGCATGTGGCGTACGGGGACGAGGAGACGGTGTGGACCGTGGAGGAACTCGCGGCGCTGGCCCGGGACACGGGGGCGCGGCACACGGTGATCGCGGGCGCGGGCCACTCCCCCAATGTGACGCACGCGGGGGTGTTG
>NZ_JBJHPC010000342.1:0-7921 GCF_045257485.1 Streptomyces sp. YS-3
GGCGTGGGGCGGGCTAGCGGATCTCCAGGATCTTCTCGCGCATCGCGTACACCACCGCCTCCATCCGGGAGTGCAGCTGAAGCTTCTCCAGGATGTTCCGGACGTGGTTCTTCACGGTGTTCTCGGAGATGAACAACTCCTTGGCGATGTCCCGGTTGTTCATCCCCGTCGCCACGAGCTTGAGCACTTCGAGCTCGCGGTCGGTGAGCCTCGGCGCGGGCACCAGCCGTCGCTCGTCGGTGCGCTGGATCATCGACTTGAACTCGGTGAGCAGCTTCGACGCCATCGACGGGCTGATCTGCGACTGGCCGTCCGCGACCGCCCGGATGGCGGTCGCCACCTCGTCGGTGGAGATCTCCTTGAGGAGGTAGCCCGTCGCCCCGGCCTTGATCGCGTCGTAGAGGTCGGCCTCCTCGTCGCTGATCGTCAGCATGATGATCTTCGCGCTGGGGGCGACCTCCTTGATGGAGGTGCAGGCCTCGATGCCGCCGCGCCGCGGCATCCGTACGTCCATCAGCACGATGTCGGGCAGCAGGTCCGCCGCCTTGTCCACGGCCTCCGCCCCGTCGCCCGCCTCGCCGACGACCTGGATGTCCTCCTCCGCGGCCAGCACGATCTCCAGGCCCCGGCGGAACAGCGCGTGGTCGTCCACGACCAGGACCCGGATGGGCTCCTTGCGCGACCCCGCCGCTTCCATGCCGGTGGGAGCCCCGTCAGAACCGTCCGGGGCCGACGCGTCGTGCACCGGCCCGAAGCTGTCTGCCATCGTTCCTCCCCCTGAAGGCCATGGCCCGAGTTGGTGTGGCTGCCAACCATGCTCCGGGGAGCAGCGGTTGGTGTGCGACGCCATGATTTCATGCCCGGCCGACAGAGCGGCGCTCCAGTGGTCGCACAGTGGTGCCCCTGGGGGCGCACAAGGCGCTCCAGGGGCATCACCGCTCTCTGGTACGGCACGCCGCACGGCTTCGTTCAGCGCGCCGCCCGCCAGGTCATCCGCCGAGCGCTCCGCCGGCGCCGCTCGCGTCCTCACCGGCCAGCGGGTCCGTCTCCAGATGGATCACGCCGTAGTCGTAGGCGTGCCGCCGGTAGACGACGCTGGGATTCTTCGTCTCGGAGTCGACGAAGAGGTAGAAGTCGTGTCCGACCAGTTCCATCTCGTAGAGCGCCTGGTCGAGCGTCATCGGGGCGGCGACATGTGTCTTCTCGCGGACCACCAGCGGTCCCTCGCCCTGGACTTCGACCGATCCCATCCGGGTGACCGGAACGCCGTCCTCCTGCGATACGCCCACCGGCTCGCCGTTCGCGTTCAACTCGGCCACGCCCGGGACCACGTCGGCCACCTCGGCGGCCGAGAGCCGGCCGTTGCCCCGGCGGGTGTAGCGCTTGTCGTGCTCCTTGCGCAGTCGCGCCTCCAGCTTGCTGTGAGCCAGGTCGAGGGCTGCGTACGGATCGGCAGCCGCCGCCTCGGCCCGGATCACCGGGCCACGCGAGTGCAGCGTGATCTCCACTCGGTCGGAACGGTCGGCCTGCCGCGGGTTGTGTTCCTTGGACACCTCGACGTCGAGGCTGATTACCTTGCCGTCGAGCTTCTGGATCTTCTCCAGCTTCAGCTTCTCGGCCACGTGCTTGCGGAACCGCTCGGGTACCTCGGTCTTGCGGCCCTTGACGACGATGTCCACGCAGAACTCCGTTCCCGGATCGCTCCGACTCAATCGCGGAGCGTCTCCCTCTTGCACCAGACTCCGGTGGGCACCGGAGTCTCGGACTGGGCGACTTTCACCTCCTCCTCCCCCGTGGGGAAGATCGCCACCCCACCGACTTCAGGTTCGGGGAAGTACCCAGAAGCGAGGCCGTGCATTCCGTGAGGCCGCTTTCGCCATTCCTCATAACCGAACATAGCTCGCTCGGACGGATGTCGGCACCCGCTACCAGCACGTACCTCCGTTCAGGCGTTTCATGCCTCTTACTACCTGCAACGATGCAGGTTCCCCGTCAGTTCCGGTTTATTTCGAAGGATGCCGGGGTCGATGCGACGACCGCGGCCGTCGCCGTCCGCTGTGCGAATCCCGGAATTGTGTGCCCCGGGAAACGGCCCGTCGCGCCGCCCGTCCCGCCGGCCGCGCACGCGACCGCCCGGGCCGCCTCCACCAGCGAGGCACCCGTGGTCATGAGGTCGTCCACCAGGACCACCCGGCCGCCCTCCAGCAGCCGGTCACCACCGGCCGACACCTCCAGCGCCCCGCTCAGATTCGCCAGCCGCTGCCGGGCGCTCAGCCCCGACTGGTCCGCCACCGCACGCCGCTGACGCAGCACCGCCGCCACCCGCGCGTCCGTACCCGTACGCCGCAACTCGCCCGCCGCCGCCAGGGCGATCCGGCGCGCCGGATCATGCCCGCGCGCCCGCACCGCACGCCGCGCCGACGGCACCGGCACGAGCAGCAGCGGCCCGTCCCGGGGCGCCGCGGCGGCCACCCGCACCGCACCCGCGAGCGCCTGCCCGAGGACCCCGGCCAGCCCCAGGGCGCCCCGCTCCTTGTGGGCGAGGAGCACCGCCCGTACGGCGTCCTCGTAGACCGCCGCCGCGTACACCACCGGCAGCCCCGCGGGCTCGGGGGCAGGTCGGACCCGCCGCGCCCGCACACCAAGCAGCGCCGCCGCGCACCGCTCGCACAGCGCCGTACGGGGACTGCCGCAGCCGCCGCAGGCAACCGGCAGCACCAGCCCGGAGATCTCCTGCCACCATCCCCGCATGGCACCCACTCTGCCAACAGCGAGGCTGCCCGGCCACCCCTGTGGAAAACCGACGGGGCCGGGCAAGCCACCGGTCGGCCCAGCCGGGGGACGCACCGGGCCGACCAGGTGGTCGGGCGCCCGCCCGGGGCGGGCGGGCGCCGTCAGCCGGGACGGGCGCCGTCAGCCCGGGTAGACCGGCGAGGAGCCCGTCTTGACTGCCGTCTTCCAGTTGGCGCCCGGCGGCAGCCGGACGATGCCGTCCTCCTTCGAGTGCGCCACCAGCGGCAGCCGCTCGTCGTCCGCGGCGGCGATGTCGGTCACCCGGTTGGCGCCCGGCAGATTGCCCGCAGCCGACAGCGAGCCGTCCGTCTGCATGTAGCGCAACTGCTGCTGGAGACCGCCGGTCTCCTTGCCGACCACGACGAGGCGGCTGCGGCCGGCCCAGGACACCGCCGTCACATCCTCCATCTGGGGTGCTCCGGGGCGCAGTTCCACCACGGAGACCTGGGGATGGTCCGGGTCGCCGATCCGCTCCACACGGCCGATCCGCAGCGTCGCACGGCCGCCCTCGTTCACCAGGAGCGCGATCCGCACACTGTCCGCCGACATCCGCACCTGCTCGATGTGCGCCCCGTTCAGACCGGCGACATCGACCTCCTGGGGCTGTCCCTGGCCGTGGTCGAGGTGGAGCAGCCGGGGGTGCGCGGGGTCCCGGTCGGCCACCCACAGATCGTCGCGACCGTCCCAACTCGGCGCCGAGAGACCGTCCTTCGGGTCCTTGCTCTGGCTCGTCACCGGCGTCTTCACCAGCTCGCCGTCGGACATGATGGGTGCCACGTACAGCGAGCGGCCGTCGTTCGTCACGCCCGCCGCGCGCCTCTCGCGCCGCTCCACCGCGACCGAACGCAGCCGCTGCTCGGCCCGGCCGAACGGCCCGGGGACCAGCTCGGTGACCACGTCACCGTCCGCGCTCTCGGCACTGTCGACGCCGTCCGCGCCCGCGCCCTCACCGGCACGCATCCGCGCGAGCCGTCCCTGCGCGTCCAGGAAGTACTGGCCGGGCTTGGGCGTGGCGCGCTCCGGCGCGTACTGCTCCGCCTGGTCGCCGCCGAGCACGCACAGCTGCGAGCCGTTCGCCCGGTCCAGCTCCACCTGGCCGACCCGCGTCGCGGTCAGATCCCGCAGCGTGAACAGCAGTTGGGCCGCCATCTTGCGGCACTGGCCGCCACCGACGTTGGACGCCCGCTCACTGAGCGGCACCTTGAGCGCGTTGCGGTCGTCGAACGCGAGCGCCTTGGTGCCGTCCTTGAGCGCCGTCCCGCTCGGGAAGCGCGAACCCACCACCGGCCGCAGCCAGTTGGTCGGCCCCTCCAGCACGGCCATGACCGTCTGGGTGACCAGGTTCATCTGCGTCTCGGGGTCGTTGCGCTGACGCACGTACACCGGATCGGCGACCAGCCGGTCCTGACCCGACGCGAAGTAGTACTTGTTGACGGAACGGTAGATGCGCTGGAAGTCCGACTGTCCGAGCAGCAGCCCCTCGGGCAGCGTGTCGATGCGCCACTCCTTGCCGCTCGACGTGTTCTGCCGTACGAGATGGATCGTCTCGTTGTACGTCGACTTCGCTCCGGCGGGCTGGTAGGCGTGCTGCTTGTCCACCACGGCGACCGGTTTGCCGGTCACGGTGAACGTGAAGCTGGAGCTGTCGCCCTTGTCGCTGGTCCGGTTCGGCTGCGGGTTCGGTCCGTCGGCCAGCACCGTGGTCGCCTGATCCGGCTTCCAGGCCCGCGCGGCCTGCGGCGTCAGATACTTGCGCGCCGTCGCGAACTGCGGGTCGTCACTGGTCATCGCCTCCAGGAACCCGTCGACGATCTCGTCGGCAGCCGCCCCCTCGCGCGGCGGCACCGCGTACACCTGCACCTGCGAGTCGGCGCGCTGCGACGCCTGCACCGCGTGCACGTCACCGCTGTCGGGCATCGACGCGCATCCCGCCACCAGCACACCGCCGCAGCCCAGCAGCGCGGCCGACCGCAGCCGACGGCCGCGGCCCCTCCCCCGATCAGCGCCCACGAGACGATTCCTCCTGGTCGGCGGCTGCCGGAGCAGCCGCTCTGTCAGCAGCCTGCGATGGTACGGACTCGCCCTCCACGCGCGCGTCGGTGACCCGCGGCACCACCCTGGCCCCGCCGCCACCGGGCAGCGCGGTCGGATCGGCGGCCGGCCCGGACGTGCGCGGCGCAGCCGGCGGCCCGGGCGGCACCCCCAGCGAAGAGCGGGTGGCGGCGGGCTGGACCGGCACGCTCGCCAGCCGCAGCCCGTTGCCCTGCTCGGGCGCCGCGCCCAGCCGGGCCCGCTCGCGCGCGGCCCGCGAATCCTCCGGCTCCAGCGGTATCGGAGATCCGCGCAGCGGCTCGTCGGCCGTGCGCGGCAGAGTCAGCCGGAACTGGGAGCCGCCGCCGGGCTCGCCCCAGGCCTGGAGCCAGCCGCCGTGCAGCCGCGCGTCCTCGACGGCGATCGACAGGCCGAGCCCGGTGCCCCCGGTCGTCCTGGCCCGGGCCGGGTCGGCCCGCCAGAAGCGGTTGAACACCCGCGTCGCCTCGCCGGGCTTGAGGCCCACTCCGTAGTCGCGCACCGCGATGGCCACCGCGCCTCCGGCCGAGCCCATACGCACCACCACGTCCCGGCCCTCGCCGTGCTCCACGGCGTTGACCACGAGGTTGCGCAGCACCCGCTCGACCCGCCGGGCGTCGGCCTCGGCCACCACCGGCTGCTCGTCGCCGACCACCCGTATCCGGCTGCCCTTGCGCTCGGCGAGCGGCTCGGCACCCTCGATCACCCGGCGTACGACGTTCCGCAGGTCTATCGGCTCGGCCTCCAGGGCCGCCGCGCCCGCGTCGAACCGGCTGATCTCCAGAAGATCCGCGAGCAGCGACTCGAACCGGTCCAGCTGTCCCGCCAGAAGCTCCGCCGACCGTGCCGTCACCGGATCGAAGTCGACGCGCGCCTCGTGGATGACGTCCGCCGCCATCCGTACGGTCGTCAGCGGCGTCCGCAGTTCGTGCGAGACGTCGGAGACGAACCGCCGCTGCATCCGCGACAGCTCCTCCAACTGCTGGATCTTGACCTGGAGGTTCTGCGCCATCTTGTTGAAGGCCTCGCCGAGGCGCGCGATGTCGTCCTCACCGGTGACCTTCATCCGTTCCTGCAGCTTGGCCGCGGAGAGCCGCTCCGCGATCTGCGCCGCCATCCGGACCGGGGTGACGACCTGGCGCACCACCAGCCAGGCGATCGCCCCCAGCAGCACCACCAGGAACAGCCCGGCGGTCGCGAGGGTGCCCTTGACCAGGCTCAGCGTCTTCTCCTCCTGCGCCAGCGGGAAGAGGTAGTACAGCTGGTAGGCCTGGCCGTCGACGTCCTTCAGCTTGGTCCCGATGACCAGCCCCGGCTTGGGTTCCTGGCCGTCGAGATACTTGATCGAGGCGTACGTCTTGTACGCCCCCGTGCCCTGGTCGACGTCCTCCCGCAGGCTCTGCGGGACGCTCGCGACCGGATCCACACCGCCCGAGGCGCGCGGGCCCCGGTTGCTGGAGCCCGAGTCCTCGGAGTCGGCGCTCAGCGCGACCACGTAGAACGCGCCCTGGCCACCACTGGCGAGCTGGGTCACCAGCTCGCTGCGCCAGGTCACCGAACTGCCGGCCCGTCCGTCGGAGCCGCCGTCGTCCTGTCCGCCCGGCGCCGCCGGGGCACTGGCCTTGTCCTTGGCCACGGCGAAGCCGCCCGCGGACTGGCTCTCGGACGCCTTCTCCTTGGTGACGAGGAGCCCGTTGCGCACCTGACCGATGACAACGAACCCGAGCAGCAGCACCACTCCCAGC
Organism: Streptomyces sp. YS-3; assembly: GCF_045257485.1. Lineage (NCBI taxonomy): Bacteria > Bacillati > Actinomycetota > Actinomycetes > Kitasatosporales > Streptomycetaceae > Streptomyces > Streptomyces sp. YS-3. The sequence goes on from NZ_JBJHPC010000342.1 coordinate 6,609, forward strand.
GACATCAGCAGGGTGGAGGCGACCACCCGCAGCTGGATGTTGCGCCGCCACAACCGCACCGCGGGCAGCAGCGGACGCCGCACCCAGCGCACGAACAACCTCAGCACGGGGCTGCCGGGCGTACCCTCCTGAAGGATCCGCCCGCCCCATGACGTCTTCCGTCCCACACCAGCAGCCCGCCCCCCACGGACCCCGGGCTTCCCGGGCTTCGGAGCAGCACCGCCGCGGGACATGTCAGCTCGGTCCGGCCTTGTAACCGACACCACGGACGGTCACCACGATCTCCGGACGCTCGGGGTCCTTCTCGACCTTCGAGCGGAGCCGCTGCACATGCACATTCACCAGCCGCGTGTCCGCCGCGTGCCGGTACCCCCACACCTGCTCCAGGAGCACCTCACGGGTGAACACCTGCCACGGCTTGCGCGCCAGCGCGACCAGCAGGTCGAACTCCAGCGGGGTCAGGGCGATGGACTGCCCGTCCCGCTTCACGGAGTGACCCGCCACGTCGATCACCAGATCGCCGATCGCCAGCTGCTCCGGCGCCGGCTCCTCCGACCTCCTCAGGCGCGCCCGGATACGGGCGACCAGTTCCTTCGGCTTGAACGGCTTCACGATGTAGTCGTCCGCCCCGGACTCCAGGCCGACCACCACATCCACCGTGTCGCTCTTGGCGGTGAGCATCACGATCGGCACGCCGGACTCGGCCCTGATCAGCCTGCAGACCTCGATGCCGTCCCGTCCGGGCAGCATGAGGTCCAGCAGGACCAGGTCCGGCTTGGCCTCACGGAATGCCGCCAGTGCCTTGTCGCCGTCCGCTACGAACGACGGCTCAAAACCTTCTCCACGCAGCACAATGCCGAGCATCTCGGCCAGCGCGGTGTCGTCGTCGACGACAAGGACGCGTCCCTTCATAAACGTCATCATCCCATTAGCTAATCGTTACCTGGCGTGACCTGGCACACAGCTCTCTCAGACCGCCGCCGGTGACGGGTGAGAGAACACCTTCCTCGGTGACGATCGCCGTCACCAACTCGGGGGGCGTCACATCGAACGCGGGGTTGTACGCCTGCGTCCCCAGCGGCGCCACGGGCAGCCCGACACCCGCCCCCCATCCGGCCGCAGGAGCCTGCGGTCCGGTGAGCTCCGTCACCTCCTGCCCGGGACGCTGCTCGACCTCGATCGACGCCCCGTCGGGAGTCTCCAGATCCACCGTCGTGACCGGCGCCACCACGATGAACGGCACGTGGTGGTACTTGGCGAGCACCGCGAGCGGATAACTCCCCACCTTGTTCGCCACCGACCCGTCGGCCGCT
>NZ_JBJHPC010000343.1:0-7900 GCF_045257485.1 Streptomyces sp. YS-3
CACGGAGAACCGATCCATGCACGACCAGCACCACGAACTCCCCACGTCTCAGGAGCAGATGACCACCACCCCCGTCACAGCGGGAGCAAGGTATCCCGCTGGACCGTCCACAGGCCGGTCCCACGAGGAAGCCTCCGCCCCGGGGGTGGCGGAGGCAGGCGGGCACCAGGGGGTGCCCGCAGAAGACCAGCCCACTGACGCCGATGCCGCCGCTGCTGTCCCACTACCGCGTGCCGCCGACCAAGCCGCCCTGCACCGCGTCGCCCAGCGCCGCAAGCCCGACCCGAACGGCCGACGCAAGGAGCGCGTCGACGCCCGCTACAGCATCGAGGAGAAGGCCGCCATCCTCACCAAAGCCAGGTCCCTGAACATCAGCGGCGCCTACTACGTCGCCGCCCTCGCCCTGGGCCACGTCCAAGGCGACTTCACCCTGTCCGGCCAGCGCACCGCGCTCGACGACTACATCGACGAACTCAGCGCCCTGCGCCACCAGGTCGCGGCGATCGGCCACAACGTCAACCAGATCGCCAAGAAACTCAACTCCGGCGGCCATCCACACCCTGGGGACAGCGCCGCGCTGGCCCAGACTGACCACACCCTTGACGCCGTCGGCACCGCCGTCAGGCAGATCGCGGCAGCCGCGAACCAGGCCGTCAGCCACAAGACGCCCCGATGATCGCGAAGATCAGCAGCGGCAAGAGCACCGCCGGCCTCATCCGCTACCTGTACGACACGAAGAAGGCCAAGGACCACACCGACCCCCACCTCGTCGCCTCCTTCGACGGCTTCGCCCCCGACCCCGGCCGCGCCCAAGACTTCGACACCGCCAAACAGCTTCTGGTGGCCGACCTCGACCTGCACGTCAAGCAGGCCCAGCGGCACGGCCGCGCCCCCGAACGCCACGTATGGCACTGCTCGATCCGCGCCGCCGAAACCGACCGACACCTCAGCGACGAGGAGTGGGCTGACATCGCCCGCCGCGTCGTCGCCGCCACCGGCATCGCCCCCGAGGGTGCCCCCGACGGCTGCCGCTGGGTCGCCGTCCGCCACGCCCCGGACCACATCCACATCGCCGCCACCAAGGTCCGCGCCGACCTGCGCACCGCCCGCCACTGGAACGACTACCTCACCGCCGACCGCGAACTCGCCGCCATCGAGAAGGAATACGGCCTCCACCAAGTCGTACGCGGCGACCGCACCGCCGCCAAACGGCCTACCCGGGCTGAGCAGGAGAAGGCCCGCCGCCATGGCCGGCAGACAACCTCCCGCGAGCGTCTGCGCACCACCGTCCGTCAACTTGTATCCATCGCCACCAGCTCCGAAGAGTTCCTCCACCTGCTGGACGGTGTCGACGGTGTCCGCGTCGACGTCCAGCACTTTCCCTCTGGGGACGTGCGCGGCTACAAGGTCGCCGTCGAAGGCGACACCAACGCCGCAGGCGAGCCCGTCTGGTTCTCCGGCTCCGAACTCGCCCCCGACCTGTCCTTCCCCAATATCCGCGAGCGCCTCACCGGCATCGAAACCCCGCCAGCCACCCGGCCGGGCCCCCGGCACAGGCAGAACCCCTGGCACCAGGCCACCGCGGCTGCCGAACGCATCCCCCACCACCTTGACCAGAGCGACGCCACGGTCGCCCAGGCACACATCGCCGCCTTCGCCGAGGCCCTCGACGTCCTGCCGCTGCTCGCCCCCGATCACCTGCGAGCACAGCTTCAACAGGCTGCCCTGGCATTCGAGCGCGCCTCCCGCTCCCGCGTCCGCGCCCAGCAGGGCCAGGCTGGCGCCCTGCGCGGCGCCGTACGCGCACTACGAACGACACCGGCCACCGGTGACGGGTCTGGGCTGGCGATGTTCCTCGACGTCGCGGTCCTGGTCGTCATCGCCGCAGCGCGCTGGCACCAGGCCCGCCACCATGACCAACAGGTCGCCGCCGCCCACCAGGCCCTGGCCCACCTCCGCACGGCCTACGAGCACGCCGCGGCTCAGCCGCTGGCCGCCTTGGCCCAGCGCAAGCCACCCGCCCGCACCGTGGAACGCCACACTCAGCATCTACGAGCCGCCCTGCCGGCTCACGCCGATCGGGTCCTCGCCGACCCTGCCTGGCCGGCACTGGCCGCCGCCCTCACCCAAGCCGAGACAGCCGGCCACGACCCCCAACAGCTCCTCCAGCACGCCGCCGAGCAGCGTCCACTGGACGATGCCCGCTCCACCGCCAGGACCCTCACCTGGCGCGTCCAACGCCTCGGCGCGGGACCGGCACCCAGGGACGGAGCGCGAGCCGCACAGGCAAGCCGGGCCGCGATCACGGAAGCGACACCTCCTTCAGCGCCATCCACTCTCCCGCAGCGGCCTTCGGCCCTCCGGCGTTGGTCACGGTCGGGCCACATCCCTATCGGAGATAGGTCTGCTGCCACTCCAGTGAAGGCATGTGCAGGGCTGCCTCGGCCAGTTCCTTGGCCGAGGCAGTCTTGAGGCTGGCCAGGCTGGTATCGATCCAGTTCTGGACGTTCTGATGGCCCTGCTCCCGGTATTCCACGGCCTGGATGAGGCATTCGAGCTTGTCAGCGTCATGCGCCACGAGCACCTCGGGGCTGTCACCGTTCTCGTACTCCTCGACGATGCGCTGCACGCCGGCCGTGACGGCCGGGTGGGCGGCGGAGACCTGGTCGGCGGTGACGGCCTCGTTGGTGGCGGCTTGCAGGTAGCGGCGGCCGATGCGGGGGATGTCGCTGACGCGGGTTTCCTGGGTGTCGTGGAAGACGCACATCAGTGCGACCTTGGCGGGGTCTGCGCCCTCCATCATGGCCAGGACGCTCCCGATGATCGCTGTGCGGAAGCTGTGCTCCGCGATGGTCTCGGGGTCCTTGACGCCGACGATCCACCAGCCGGACCGCTTGGCCCTCTTGAGCATCCCCATCTCGAACAGGAACCCTGCGGTGCCGCGGCTCTGGTCGTCTGCCATATGTGGCCCTCCATTGCTCATGTGCGATCGCCTAGCTGATACTGCACGGCGCAGAGATCGCGCCGAGACCTGGGGGAGATCATGTTGTGGTCGAGGATCTTCCCGACCCTCTCACCGAGTACGCGGGCCACGGAAGGGGCGGCCTGCGGAAGCCATGGGTACGCGTGCACCAACGCCCAGATCGAGTGGGCGTACAACTCCACATAGGTAGGCGCCTCTTGGAGACCTCGGGTCAGGAGGCGCAAGAGCGTTATGGGGTCCCAGCCGGTCAGTTCGCGATCCCGCATGAACAGGTCACTGGGCTGGGGCCGGGAGGCGGCGCCGAGCCAGTACGCCCAGTAGTTCAGGTTCGCGGCCTCGCCCGCGTCGTCGTCGACCAGGGCGCGCTCGATGAAGTCGCGTAACGGCTGCGGATCCCCCTGGCGCGCAAGGGCGGTCGCGGTCGAGCGGGCTTCGGGCCACAGGGACGACCAGCCGTGAACGGACAGGGCGCCTCGGCCCTTGTGCAGCACGTGGGCTGTCCATGCGGAGGTGTCGGGGCTGTCGTCGTACGAGGTGAGATACGCCGCCTGGCGGCGCAGCAGAACCCCGGCTGCACTCGTGCTGGACGCACCTTCCGCGACATCTCTGAGATGGGTGAAGAGCTGAAGTCGCTGCTGGACGGGGATGATCGGGGCCGTCGGTACGGCTCCGCGCCGACGTGGTGCCGGCCGGTTCGCCAGCATGGGGGGCGGGGTGCCATTGACCGCCCAGGCGAACATGTGGGCCGTCGCGCGGGTGTGCACCCACTCGCCCAGTGGGTGCTGCTCCAGCCGGAGGGGAGGGCTGAGCGCGCCGCTGAGGATGCGGTCCGCGTCCATGGCCGCGTCCAGGAGCTGCACCAGTTCGGAGTCCGCGCCGAGGGCAGGTAATCGGCGGCGCAGATCGAGCAGGGCGCCGGCCTTCACGTTGGCGAGCGGGCGGCGGCCCGACTCCCAGCCCTGGAGCGTCGCGAGATCGACCTCCAGGTCTTCGGCCAGGCCGTTCTGGGTGCGGGGGATGCTCTCGCGGGCAAGACGCAGCACGTAGCCGGACACGATCCCGCTGATGTCGATCTTGCGCGGCTGCGGCTTGTGGCCCATGACGCCCTCCCGTCCTGGCGTGGCGCTCCGCATAACACGTACCCGGGGTCAGTCCTATCGCATTCCCCACGCTCATACGGTCGTTGTGACCGATCGGATGGCTCGTCGAGGGCCGCTTCGAGGAGGAGCGCGGTGGGCACAGTGACGCATCAAAAAGCAGCGGACAGCGCGCCGACCGCCGTGCCGTCGGCGAGTGAACTGGAGTTGATCGCGCTGGACTGCGACCGGGCGCTGGTCGGGTTCGAGCGCCAGCCCGACGCGGAGGAGAACGCGCGTCAGGTCGTCGTCATGATCGACCACGGTAATCAACTGGCCGGTGTTGTAACGCGGTTGCCCGACGCTGAGCGGGACGCACGGGTCGCAGGTGCACTCCAGGACTGGACGGAGCTGCTCGGTCGTGGTCCCGGTGGCGGGCTGTTCGCGAACTGGACGTACCTGCGGGCGCTCGCTCGCGCGGTTCGCTCGTTCACGCAGTTCCTCCAGGAACGGACCCGGCCGCGTCCGTTCTGGCCCGACCGGTGAACCCCCAGCGAGCGGTCATGGCGTACGTCCTGGTTCTCGCCGTACTGATCGTCGCCCTCACGATTGCCATCGCCATCGACGGCGGCTGATCTCCAGCTCTCCCGCGTAATGCCCCCGAAGAAGGACAGGGCGCGGGAGGAACCGGGTGCCCTTTCTACTCGGGCGCCCACGCCGGTCGCGGCCGACGTCTCCCCCGAGAACGGGCGGGCCGCGGCCGGCACCCCGACAAGCAATTCGCCGCCGTCCTTGTACGTGCCGTCACCCCGCCCACTCGTCCGGAGGACGCCGTGAGCACTACCGAAGCCCTGGCCGCCCCCGAGGCGGTCGACTGGACCGCCCTACGGAACTTCGCCACCCTGCGTGGCCAGTTCCGGATTTCCCTGACACCCCGGTGCAACCTCGGCTGCTTCTTCTGCCACAACGAGGACGACGTCCCACCACCCCTGACACTTCGCGATCGCACCCAACAGCCACGGCGCCGTGTTGTCACCGCCGAGGACTTCCTCGCCTTCATCCACGGGATGATCAAGGCCGGGTTGCGGCGTGGCTACTTCAGCGGCGGCGAGCCGCTGGTGTCGCCGTTGGCCCGCGAGGTGCTGGCGAACCTGCCGGAGATCGGCGCGGACGGCTCGTACACGCTGATCACCAACGGCACCCGCGTCCGCCACAACCAGGAATGGCTGGCCCAGACCCGCCTCGACAAGGTCAAGGTCTCGCTCCACTACTTCTCCGACGCCTCGCTCCTCGACATCGCCGGCGTCCGCATGGGCATCGCACCGATCCTCGACGGGATCGAGGCCGCCCGCGAGACCTTCGAACGGGTCGAGCTGAACTGTCTGCTGCTGCGCCAGAACCAGCACGAAGTCCGGGCCATCCTCGACCACGCCCTCGCGCGCGGCCTGCCGGTGCAGTTCATCGAGCTGGTGCCCACCGACTTCAACGAGGACGACGCCGACAACGCCGTCCCGGCCGAGCAGATCGTCCGGCACCTTCGGACTCTCACCACCGACGAGCACATCGAGGTCGCCGGGGTCGGCCAGGGCCGACGGGTCTTCCGCGTCGACGGGGTGGAGATCGACGTCATCGAACGCGGCCTCGGCCGCCACCACGTCGGCCAGTGCGGTACCTGCCCCGTCCGCTCGAACTGCGTCGAAGGCTTCTGGGCCCTGCGCGCCGACCACGCCGCCGGCCTCCAGCCCTGCCTGCTGCGCGGCGACCTGCGCCTGGACATCAAAGACGCGCTGAGCGACCCGGACCGGCTCGCCGAAGCCGTCGCCCGCCACGTCACCGCCTTCACCGAGGGGACCCTGTGAGCCTTCTGCCCGCGTACGCACCTATCCCGTACGACGACTTCCCCCGCAGCTTCTTCGGCGTGCTGGAAGGGGTCTCCGGCGTCGGCAAGTCCACCCTCGCCAGCGTCCTGGCCACGCGGCTTGGCGCGACCGCGCTGCACACGCTGACACTGCCGCATCAGGGATGGGCGGAAGAGGCACGGCTGCGGCTACGCGCTCTGCCGCAGTTCGGTTTCTACTTGTCCGGCCTGCTCCACACCTCGGACCGGGCACGACAGGAGCTCACGGCCGGACCGGTCATCGCCGACCGGTACAGGTCGTCCGTCATCGCCTGCCACGCGGCAGCCCACGGCGTCGCAGCGGAGGACGTAACCCGCCTGCTCGACCCGTTTCACGACTACCTTGCCGTCCCGGACCGCACCTTCTACCTCCGCTGTTCCGAGGAGGCGTTGCGGGAGCGGATGCGCAGCAAGCAGGACCTGAAGCAGGACGACGCGGACCTCTTCGAGGTCCCTCACCGGCTCAAGCAGCTGCTCGTGAACTTCGAGGCGGTCGCCGCCAACGACCCGACCGCCGTGGTCCTGGACACCGACGGCCGAACCCCCGACCAGCTCGCCGACGAGATCCTCAAGTACGTGGAGGGCCGCCGTGCTTAACCCCATCAACACCGACGCGATGATCCGGGACGGCGGCGCCCACGGCCGCTTCCCCGACGAGATCCACGAGGCGGTGGGCTGGTGGCTCGGCGCCTGCCTCGTCACCACCCTCAAGGCCCACCGCATCGCCGTCGCCCACGACGGCCGGGGCACCAGCCTCCTGGTCCACCAGCGACTGTGCCGGGGTGCGATCAACGCCCAGCACTACGCCTGCACGGTACTCACCCTGCGAGTCGCGGACGAGGGGACGTTGCTGCGGGCGATGACCGAGCTGGGCGACGTACCAGGCGCCCGCGTTTCCACTACTGGACCGGAGGGCGAGGAGACCCTCTCGATCGTCCTGTACGGGCCCGACGGTAAGCCCCTCGACGAGGACACCGGCCTGGCAGGCATCCGGCACCTGATAGCCACAGACCGCATCCCCATCCCCGTCAACGAAACGGTCAAGGGCCGCATCGAGCACTACCCGCACCCAGTCGAGCAAGAGAGAGGAACCAAGCGGTGATCAACGCGGCCGACATCATCGGCAACCGGGACCCGATCCTGTTCATCACCCTGGACTCCCTGCGCTACGACACCGCCCGCACTGCCCTGGACGACGGCATGACCCCACGCCTTGCCGAACTCCTGCCGAAAGGAGGCTGGGAGCGGCGGCAGACACCCGGCACCTTCACCCTCCCCGCCCACATGGCGTTCTTCTCCGGCTTCCTGCCCAAACTCCCGCAACCCGAGCAGCCCGCCCGGCTGTGGGAATGCCGGCCACCCGCCTTCAAGACGGTCCCGCCGGAGACGTTCGTCTTCGACGCCCCGAACCTGCTCGCCGGGCTGGGCCAGCACGGCTACCGCACCGCTTGCGTCGGCGGCGTCACCTACTTCTCGCGGGAGACCCCGCTCGGCTCCGTACTGCCGGACATGTTCGACGAGGACCACTGGCGCCCCAGCTTCTGCTCCCCAGAACCTGACTCCACCCGTCACCAGGTCGACCGGGCCCTGGAGATTTCCGACCTCTTCGACGAGCAAGCCCTCTTCCTGTTCGTGAACGTCTCCGCCACTCACGTGCCCCACGGGCACTATCTCGGCAACAGCGACGACAGCGCCGCCTCCCAGCGCGCTGCCCTGGCCTACGCGGACCAGCACCTGGGCCGCCTCATCACCACGCTCACGGCCCGCCGCCGCTGGCTGATCATCCTGTGCGCGGACCACGGTGACGCCTTCGGTGAGGACGGCTTCCACGGCCGGGGCATCGCCCACCCCGTCGTGATGAACGTGCCGTACGCAGTCATGGTGCGCGGCTGAATCGCACTACGCTCGCCGGGCATGAGCGCGGGTGGGTTCGTCGCTCATGCC
>NZ_JBJHPC010000344.1:0-7871 GCF_045257485.1 Streptomyces sp. YS-3
CCCCCGACCCGGTGCCCACCGCCTCCCGGCGCGACTACGCCGTGGTCCACTACAAGCGCCCGGCGGGCGACTACACTGACTGGCGGCTCTACGCCTGGGGCGACCTCGCCGACGGCGAGTCCACCACCTGGCCCGCGGGCCACGCCTTCACCGGCCGCGACGCGTACGGCGCCTTCGCGTACGTCAAGCTGAAGCCGGGCGCCTCCAGCGTCGGGTTCCTCGTCATCGACAAGGACGGCACCAAGGACGTCACCGCCGACCGCACCATCGACGTGGGCCGCACCGGGGAGGTCTGGGTCGAGCAGGGCAAGGACGCGCTCCTCACCTCGCCGCCCCCCGGCGCCTATCCGCCGCAGGACACCACCAGGGCCGTCATCCACTACCAGCGCGCCGACGGCGACTACAGCGGCTGGGGCATCCACACCTGGACCGGCGCCGCGACGCCCACCGACTGGTCCAAGCCGCTTCCCCCCGTGCGCACCGACGCCTTCGGCGCGGTCTTCGAGGTGCCGCTGAAGGAGGGCGCCACCGGCCTGAGCTACATCCTCCACCGGGGCGACACCAAGGAGCTCGCCTCCGACCGCTCGCTGGACCTCGCCGCATATGGGCACGAGGTGTGGCTCCTGGGCGGGGTCGAGAAGTACCTGCTGCCCATGGGGTCCGGCTCCGCCGCCGACCTCGACCTGACGAAGTCGCGGGCGCAGTGGATCGACCGGTACACCGTCGCCTGGAACACGGCCGGCACGGCCGCGAGCCGGCAGCTGGTGTACGCGCCGGACGGCGGCCTCGCCGTCAAGGACGGCGTCCTCACCGGCGAGGGCCACTGGCTGCGTCTCACCCCCGTCCCGGGCGGTCTCACCGACGCGCAGAAGGCCCGGTTCCCGCACCTGGGCACGTACGCGGCCTTCACCGTCGACCCGCGCGACCGCGACCGGATCGGCCGGGCCCTCACCGGGCAGGTCGTCGCCACCCAGCGCCTCGCCAACGGCGCCCTGCTCGCCGCCACCGGCGTCCAGACCCAGGGCGTCCTCGACGACCTGTACGGCGCCCGCGCCGGCGGTGCGGCGCTCGGACCGGTCTTCTCCGGCGGTCGCCCCACCCTCTCCCTCTGGGCGCCCACCGCCCGGCGGGTCGCCCTCGAACTCGACGGCCGGACCGTCGCCATGCGCCGCGACGACGCCACCGGCGTCTGGTCGGTGACGGGCCCCCGCGGCTGGTCGGGCAAGCCGTACCGGTACGCCGTGACGGTGTGGGCGCCCAGCGTCCAGAAGGTCGTCACCAACCTGGTCACCGACCCGTACTCCACCGCCCTGACCACCGACTCGGCCCGCAGCCTCGTCGTCGACCTCGCCGACCCGAAGCTCGCGCCCAGGGGCTGGTCGACCCTGCGCAAGCCCGCCGCCGTACCGCTGCGCGCCGCACAGATCCAGGAGCTGCACATCCGCGACTTCTCGGTCGCCGACCCCACCTCCCGCCACCCCGGCCAGTACCTGGCGTTCACGGACACCGGCTCGGACGGCATGAAGCACCTCAAGGAGCTCGCCCGCTCCGGGACCTCCTACGTCCACCTCCTCCCGGCCTTCGACATCGGCACCATTCCCGAGAAGAAGTCCGACCGGGCCGTCCCCGGCTGCGACCTCAAGGTGTACGCGCCCGACTCGCCCGAGCAGCAGGCGTGCGTGGCGAAGACCGCCGCCAAGGACGCCTACAACTGGGGGTACGACCCGCTGCACTACACCGTGCCCGAGGGCTCCTACGCGAGCGACCCCGAGGGGACCCGGCGCACGGTCGAGTTCCGGCAGATGGTCCAGGGCCTCAACGGCGCCGGGCTGCGCACGGTGATGGACGTGGTCTACAACCACACCGTGGCGAGCGGCCAGGCCGACAAGTCGGTCCTCGACAAAATCGTGCCCGGCTACTACCAGCGCCTCCTCGACGACGGCACGGTGGCCACCTCCAGCTGCTGCGCCGACACCGCGCCGGAGAACGTGATGATGGGCAAGCTCGTCGTGGACTCGGTGGTCACCTGGGCCCGGCAGTACAAGGTCGACGGCTTCCGCTTCGACCTCATGGGCCACCACCCCAAGGCCAACATCCTCGCGGTCCGCAAGGCGCTCGACGCGCTGACGCCCGCCCGGGACGGCGTCGACGGGAAGAAGATCGTCCTGTACGGGGAGGGCTGGAACTTCGGCGAGGTCGCGGACGACGCCCGGTTCGTCCAGGCGACCCAGAAGAACATGGCGGGCACCGGCATCGCGACCTTCTCGGACCGGGCGCGCGACGCGGTGCGCGGCGGCGGCCCCTTCGACGAGGACCCGGGCGTCCAGGGCTTCGCCTCCGGCCTGTACACCGACCCCAACTCCTCGGCGGCCAACGGCACCCCGGCCGAGCAGCGGGCCCGGCTGCTGCACTACCAGGACCTCATCAAGGTCGGCCTCTCCGGCAACCTCGCCGCGTACACCTTCACCGACACCTCCGGCCGTACGGTCAAGGGCGCGGACGTCGACTACAACGGCGCCCCGGCCGGGTACGCGCGGGCTCCCGGTGACGCGCTCGCGTACACCGACGCGCACGACAACGAGTCGCTCTACGACGCGCTCGCCTTCAAGCTGCCGCGCACCACTTCGGGCACCGACCGGGCCAGGATGCAGGTGCTCGCGCTGGCGACCGCCACGCTGTCGCAGGGCCCGGCGCTCTCCCAGGCCGGTACGGACCTGCTGCGCTCCAAGTCGCTGGACCGCAACTCCTTCGACAGCGGCGACTGGTTCAACGCGATCCACTGGGACTGCCGGGACGGCAACGGCTTCGGGCGCGGGCTGCCGCCGGCCGCCGACAACCAGTCCAAGTGGCCCTACGCCAAGCCCCTGCTGACGGCTCCTTCGCTCACCGCGGGCTGTGCGGAGATCACCGGGGCCTCGGCCGCCTACCGTGACCTGCTGAAGATCCGTGCTACCGACCCGGCGTTCCGGCTGGCCACCGCGGCCCAGGTGCAGTCGGCGCTCTCCTTCCCGCTCTCCGGGAAGGACGAGACACCGGGCGTGATCACCATGCGGCTCGGCGCTCTGGTGGTGGTCTTCAACGCGACGCCGGAGCGGCAGACCCAGCGGGTCGCGGCCCTGGCGGGCCACGGGTACACGCTCCACCCGGCGCAGGCCGGGGGCGGCGACGCCACGGTCAGGTCGGCCTCGTACGAGGAGGGGTCCGGCACCTTCACCGTCCCGGGCCGGACGGTGGCGGTGTTCACCGGCCGGTAGCGGGCGCGGGTCCGCCGCGGCCGGTCCCGCCCACGCGGTGAAGCCGCCGATGCCAGGCCCCGCGTCCCCGAGGGGCGGCGGCCCGGAGTGTTGACTGTGCTCCGGGCCGCCGCGATGGTGATGGGCATGCCAAAGTCGTGGGCGCGTCCGTTCGGGGTCCTCGTCCTGCTCGCCGCGCTCCTCGGGGCGGGAGGCACGGGCACCCCGGCCTCCGGGGCCGACGGGCTCCCCGGCGCCCAGTGGTTCGACGGCGCTACCGCCTCCGCGCTCACCGTCGAGGACGGACGCCTGGTCGACGGGCTCGGCCGCGAGGTGGTGCTGCGCGGTTACAACGTCTCCGGCGAGACCAAGCTGGCCGAGCACGGCGGACTGCCGTTCGCCTCGGTCGCCGACGCCCGCGCCGCCGCGACCGCCGTGCGCGCCCTGGGCGGCGCCAACACCGTACGGTTCCTGCTCTCCTGGGCGTCCGCCGAACCCGTACGCGGCCAGGTGGACCAGGGGTATCTCGCGGCCGTCACCGAGCAGATGCGGGCCTTCCTGGACGCCGGGGTCCGGGTGCTGCCCGACTTCCACCAGGACCTGTTCTCCCGCCACCTCTTCGACACGGGCAGCTGGTACACCGGCGACGGGGCCCCCGCCTGGGCCGTCGCGGACGGCGGCTATCCGCACGAGTCCTGCGGGATCTGCCTGTTCTGGGGCCAGAACATCACCCAGAACGAGGCGGTCAAGCGCGCGGCTCACGACTTCTGGCACAACGCGCGCGGCCTCCAGGACGCCTTCCTCACCACCGCCCAGACCGCTCTGGGGTACCTGGCCCAGCACCTCACCGCCGAGGAGTTCGCGGCCGTCGCCGGGTTCGACCCGTACAACGAACCGCACGCGGGCAGCTACGACAGCGGGCAGACCAGCCGCGCCTGGGAACGTGATGTGCTCTGGCCGTTCTACACCCGCTTCCGGGCCCGGATGGACGCGGCGGGCTGGCAGGCCAAACCCGCGTACGTGGAGCCCAACCTCTTCTGGAACGCCAACATCGACTTCCAGCGCCAGGAGGGCGGCCTGCTCGACGCGGGCGCCCTCGGGCCGCGCTATGTGTTCAACACCCACTTCTACGACCAGAAGGCGATCTCCGGCGTCTTCATGTGGGGCAAGGCGGGCGACGGGCAGTACGCGCGCGACCTCGGCGCCGTGCGCGACCGGGCCGCCGCCGCGAGCACGGCCGCGGTCGTCGGCGAGTTCGGCCACCCGCTCTCCGGAACCGTCGCCGACAAGGCCCCCAGTGTCCTCAAGGCGATGTACCAGGGGCTGGACTCCCGCCTGGCGGGGGCCGCCTGGTGGTCGGACCCGTCGGCGTCGGGGCCCGTCCTGTCCGGCACCCAGTGGCAGTGGGACCTGTACAGCGGACGCCACCACGAGCTCATGAACGGCAACCCCGGCAAGGTCCTGACCGCCGGTGACGCCTGGAACGACGAGGACCTCTCGGCCGTGCGCCGCGACGACTCGGGCACGCCCGTGCTGCGCCAGGACGCCCGCCTCCTCGACCGGCTCTACCCCTCGGCCACGGCGGGCCGCGTGCTCGCCTTCACCTACGAGGACCGCTCCCGCGACGGCTCCGCCACCCAGACCTGGAACCCCGTCCCGGCCTCGCTGCCGCAGGTGGCCCGGCTCGTCGGCGGCGGCCGTTACGGCGTGCTCCTGTGGCGCTCCAACGGCGTGGCCGCGCCCACCGAGCTCCATCTTCCGGCCTCCTACGCCACCACCACGGTCGTCTCCGATCTCGGCGCGGTCCACGGCCCGCCCGGCTACTCGGCGCACACGCCCGTCGCCGTGGCGCCCGAGCCGGGCGGCACCGGCAGCCGACGGCTGCTGCTCACCGCACCCGACCCGGGCGGCGTCCACTTCGCGCTGGTCACCGACGGCGCCACCGATCCGTCCGCCGAACTGCTGAGCGCCGCCCGCGCCGAACTGGCTTCCTGGGCGGCGGCCCACACGTAGGCCCGCGGGTCCTCAGCCCTCGGTGATCCGGACCAGAGCGCCGCGCTCGTCGCGCGCGTAGGCGCGGCGGCGGTTCTTCTCCAGTTTGCGGGCGACCTCGTCGTCCAGGTCCACGCCGTTCATCTCGGCCAGCGCCACCAGATAGAGGAAGACGTCGGCCAGCTCCTCCCCGAGGTCGGGAAGCCGCTTGCGCCAGGCCGTGAACGCCTCGCTCACCTCGGCCGTGAGCAGACCGAACTCCAGGGGCACATCGGTGACGTTGAACCCCTTCTCGATCTTGTTCGCCCAGGCCTGCTCCTGTGCGGTCCGGATGTCCAAGACTCCTCCGAGCGGTCCGTGCGGCGGTGTCCGTCCAGCCTAACGAGGGCCGAACGGGCCCGTCCGCCGAACCGGTTCAACACCGGGGCGCCGATGGCCGATAGGAGGGGGACGGGCAGACGGCGAGGAGTACGGAACATGCTCAACGAGTGGCACACGGCCGCCAACATCGGGGCGGGCCTGGGCTATGGCGGGATCATCGGCCTGGAGCGCCAGTGGCGGGCCCGGATGGCCGGGCTGCGGACCAACGCGCTGGTGGCGGCGGGGTCCGCGCTCTTCGTGCTGCTCTCGACGTACGGCTTCGTCGACGCCACCAGCACCAGCGGCTACGACGGCTCCCGGGTGGCCGCCCAGATCGTCTCGGGCATCGGCTTCCTCGGCGCCGGTGTCATCATGCGCGACGGCCTGAGCGTACGAGGCCTGAACACGGCCGCCACGCTGTGGTGTTCGGCCGCGGTCGGGGCGCTCGCCGGGGCCGGGCTCTACGGGGTGGCCGCGCTCGGCACCGCCGGGGTGGTCGGGGCCAACCTGCTGCTGCGACCGCTGGGGCGGCGCCTGGACCGCGAGCCGCACGGCGGCGTCGAGGTCGGCACCGACTACCTGTTCGAGGTGGTCTGCGGCGAGGCGGAGGAGGCACATGTGCGCATCCTCTCCGTCCAGGCCCTGACCGGGCCGGGGTTCCGGCTGCGCTCGGTGCGCAGCCGGGACAGCCGGGACAGCCAGGCCACGGACGCGCCCGGCAGGGTGACGGTGACCGCCGAACTCACCACCGAGCGCCGCGACGACAGCCTCCTCGAAGAGGCGGTGAGCAGGCAGTCGTTGGAGCCGGCCGTCTCGGCGGTGAGCTGGACGGTGCTGCACCACCCGGACGACGACGAGGACGACGACGGGTACGACGGCCGGGGGCGGCGGCGCCGCTACCGGGTCCGCGATTTCTTCAACAGTCCTTGAGCGCGGGCCCGCGCTGGCACTCCGACGTTTCGTAAAGAATCGGACTCCCGCGTTCAGGTTCGAAAGGATCTTCGTGTAAAACAGTGCGGGACCGGTCAATGACAGTGTGTACTGGCCACGTTCGCCTCCCGGGGCGGCCGTTCACATGCCCTTCTCCCGATCTCCCCCGAAGGCCCATCAGATGATTGAGATACCGGACCTGGCCGCCGGAGGCCTGGCGGCCGGGACCCTGTCCGCGTTCGTGCTGGGGGGCGGGCTGCTGCGCTCCCGGCGCCGGGCGGCCCGGCAGCGGGAGGAGATCGCCGAGCTGCGCTCCCAGGGGGAGGGCGCCCGCGCCGAAGTGGCCCGCCTCGCACGGGCGTACGCCGCGGAGGTCGCCCATCTCGCCCAGCGCCGCGTCCCGGCCGAGGCGACCCGGGCCGCGCATCCGCACGTGCAGGTGCCCGGCCCGCTCCACCCCGACCTCGCCGGCACCGAGCTCGGCGCGGGCCTGGACGGCGTCCTCGAAGGGGTCACCACCGCCGTGGCGCAGGAGCGCAAGCGGGTCGACGCCGCCGCCCGCGCGGGCATGCGGGGCGCCACCCGGGAGATCCAGGCCGGGCTCTACCGCCTCCAGGACCAGCTGCGCGGCCTCCAGCAGCGCTACGACGACCCGGAACTGGCCCAGACGCTCTTCGCCCTCGACCACGAGAACGAGCAGTCGCTGCGGCGCGCCCAGGTCACCGCCGTGGTCTGCGGCGCCTGGGTCGGCCTGGCCCGCGAGGAGTCGCACCTGGTGGACGCGGTGACGGGTGGTCAGTCCCGGCTGGTGGGCTACCACCGGGTGCGTGTCCACAACCACCTGGAGCCGGGCACCGCGCTCGTCTCGCACGCCGTCGAGCCCGTCGCGATCATCGTGGCCGAGCTGCTCGACAACGCGCTGCGCCACTCCGCTCCCGACACCGAGGTCGTGGTCAACCTCGAACGCGCCCACCACGGCGTCTCGGTCACCATCGACGACGCCGGGGTCGGCATGAGCCGCGACGAGCGCGCCTACGCCCAGCGGATGGTGGCCGGCACCGAGGCGATCCTGCTCGCCGAGCTCGGCGACCCGCCCCGGATGGGACTGGCCGCGATCGGCCAGCTCACCCGGCAGTTCGACCTCTCGGTGGACCTCTCCTCGCCGTCGCCCTACGGTGGCGTACGCGCGGTGCTGCTGGTCAAGAGCCATCTGCTGAGCCGGATCGACCCGGCCCACCGGCGGCCCGCCGCGGCGGCCTTCGCGGACCAGGAGGACGCCCGTATCCGCCAGGTCGTCATCGAGTCCGACCACGGCTACATCCTGGTCGCGCCGACCGCCCACGGCACCTGTGTGGC
>NZ_JBJHPC010000345.1:0-7863 GCF_045257485.1 Streptomyces sp. YS-3
GGGGTGACGTTGAGGACCGCCAGGGTGGGCACGCCGGGGGCGGCCCGGAAGGCGGCGATCGTCTCCGAGGTGCGACCGCTCTGCGACACGCCGATGAGCAGATCGGTGTCGAAGCCGCCGAGCCCCTCCTCGATCTCACTGGCCAGCACCCGCTGGGCGGGTACACCATGGCCGCGCAGCACCTCGACCGGCAGGGCGAGCGCCGCGTACGAGGCGCCGATCCCGGCGAGGAGCGGGCGCCCGGTGGCGCGCAGCCGGGCGCCGGCCGGCCCGGCCAACTGCCGCCGCACCTCGGCGGTCACGCGCTCCAGTGCCTGCGGCTGGCCGGCCTGGCCGTCGAGGAAGGTGATTCGCGTTCCGGGCATGAGGAGTCCTTTCGTGCGCCCCCCGGTGAGCGGGCGGGGCGCGGTGCGGGGGACAGAAGGCGGACGAACCGGGCAGGTAGGACGTTGAAGGCAGGATCATCCTGCGAAGTGCCGACCGGGGGAATGGCGCCCGGGGAGCGCACGGTGGCGGACGTGTCCACCGTGACCGCAGACGTCTCACCAGCACCGCGGACGCGCCGGGGTCCCCAGCCCCGGGTGCCGGGCCGCGCCCGGGCCGGATGCGCGGGACGGATCCGGGTACCCGCGCACGTACGCGGGCCGTCCCCCGCTCCGAAGAGGCGGGGGACGGCCCGGGAGGTCAGGCGCGGACGGCCGGTGTCAGATGAGGTCCATCGCGGCCACCTCGTCGGGGCTGCCGTAGCTGACCGGGCCCTGGAAGCGGTGGCGGGCGGTGGCGAACCACCACAGGGTGGCGATGAAGAGCACCGCGCCCAGCGCGATCGGGGCGTAGTTGAACGAGTCGGTGGTGATCGGCGAGGTCTGCGGCAGCATGAACAGCACGCTGCTGAGCACGATCCAGGCCACCGCGACCGCCGCCACGGGCTTGCCCCAGCGGCCCAGGTTCCACGGGCCGGGCTGGAAGTCGTCCAGGCGCAGCCGCAGGAATATGGGCACACCGTAGGCGAGGTAGAGCCCGACGACGTTGACGCTGACGATGGCGGTGAAGGCGGTGTGCGACCACCAGCCGGGGATGATCAGCACCAGCGAGCAGGCCGCGGCCAGCCACACCGCCTTGACGGGGGTGCGGGTGCGCAGCGACACCGAATGCCACCAGCGTGAACCGGGCATCGCCCCGTCGCGCGAGAAGGCGAAGATCTGGCGGGTGTTGCTGGTCATGTTGGCGAGACCGCAGAAGAGCATCGCGCCGATCACGATCAGCAGCAGGAGCTTGGCGGTCCCCATGCCGAGCGCGTCGATGAGGATCTGCACCGGCGGGGCGGCTGAGCTCGCCTCGCCCGCGTAGTCGCGGATCGCGTAGACCAGGGCGAGCATCAGGACCAGCCCGGCCAGCGCCGAGTAGATGATCGCGCGCATGATGCCCTTGGGGGTGTTGACCGTGGCCTTCACGGTCTCCTCGGACATGTGGAAGCTGCCGTCGAAGCCGGTGAACGTCCAGCTGGTCACCAGCAGGCCCAGCATCGCGGCGTACAGACCGCTGCTGAAGCCGGTGGTGTTGACGAAGTGGTTGGCGAACGAGGCGGACTGGTGGTGCGAGGGCTTGAAGGTGAGGGCGGCCACGATCACCACCATCCCGACCAGCAGCCACCACACGGAGATCCGGTTCACCACGGCCACCAGCTGCACCGTGTACGTGTTGGCCAGCGCCTGCACCACCAGGATCACCGCGGCGATGCCGACGGTCTGCTGGGGCGTGGGGTGGTAGGAGGACCACTGCATCGAGACGAAGGCCTGGATGAAGGTGGCGGCGGCGTAGTTGGTGGCGGCGGTGCCGCCCACCTGGCCGACGAAGTTCAGCCATCCGGTGTACCAGGACCAGGCGCCGCGGTGCCGCTTGGCGAGCTTGCCCGCGGAGAAGTACAGGGCGCCGCTGGTCGGGTAGGCGGAGGCGATCTCGCCCATCGCCGCGCCGACGAACAGCACCATCAGCGACACACCGATCCAGCCGAAGATGAGGATGCGCGGCCCGCCGGCGCCCATTCCGAATCCGAAGGCGGAGAATATGCCGGAGATGATGTTGATGATCGTAAAAGATATCGCGAAATTGTCGAACGCGTGGAATCTGCGGGTGAGTTTCCGCGGGTAGCCCATCGCGTGCAGTGTCGCGTCGTCGTCGAGGGCGACGGGCGGTTCACGGCGAGGGGCTTTCGCGCGGAGCGGGGACGTGCGCTCGGACACTGGGGGCAGCCTTTCCTGGTGGGGGTGGACAGGACGCGTGTCGTACGGGTGCCGCTGGGCCGTGCGGTGGTGCGGCGGGTCAGGCCGGGCCGGGGGTCGGCAGCCCGCAGGCCCGCCGGGCCCGGGTCAGCCGTTCCTCGGGGTCGCCGAACGCGCTCCAGGGCATCCGGGAGGCGTAGGGCCCCATGGCCGTGAGCACCTCCCGGGCCTCGAACTCGCGTTTGGCCATGTACAGCGCGTGTGCCAGGTACGCCAGGTCCAGGACGGGGGTGAAGCGGTAGGCCGCCGTCCTGGGGAACCAGTTCTGGTAGATGCCCAGCGCCGTCGCCGTCCACTGGGGCTGGAGCCAGGTGCTGTCCGCGAGCAGGGCGGACGGGTCGTAGTCCTCGACGAGTGCGACCAGGGGCAGCAGTCGCAGCGGTGAGGTGAGCGGGGCGCGGTGGCTGAGGAAGGAGGCGACGTCCCAGCGGGCGCTGGCGGAGCCGCCGTGGCGGGTGAAGAAGAAGGCCAGGAACCGGTGGTGGGCCTCGCGGTTCCAGGGGTCGAGCCGCAGGATGTGCGAGAAGAGCTGCCAGGGCCCCGGCGGCGCCGTCAACAGGCCTTTGGGGGCCGGGTCGTGGGAGCGCTCGAAGCGGGCGAGGGCGAGCTGGGCGACCCAAGGAGTGGGGTCCTGCGGCAGCAGTTTCGCGGCGCGTCCGCAGGCGGCCGTGGCGATGCGCACCAGTGCGCCGGCCCGGCCGTCCCGGGCGTCGGCCATGCGTAACGCCCGTACCATCGCGACCCGCGCCGCCAGCAGCGCCGCCTCGGCGCTCGGTTCCTCGGCGAGCCACCGCTCGGCGAGATCGGAGTCGGCGGCCTCGGAGGCGAGCACCAGCGAGCGGTGGGCGCGCACCTCGAAGTCGGTGCGCGCGTCCTTGAGGACGTTGTGCGCGCTCAGATACCGGCCGGCCCGCACGTCCGTGCAGGCCTGGGCCAACTCACGATCGTCGGCGGCCGGATGCCACACGTACTGTCCCTCGAACGAGCCCGCAGTCACGATCCCCTCTCCATCCCGAAGACGACGCCACCCGCATGCGCATTCCGGCCATGGCGAATTCGGCCAGGGGACGTCACCCCTACGCAGGCTCACTGACAGCGAGCCACACCTTACTCATCATTAAGTCGTATCGAAACTCGTCGCCCGGAATATCTGGTTCCTTGTCATTTATGGGCCGGGCAAATGCGGTTGGGTCCGTCGGGCGCCGACACCGGGCTTTTGGCGTGACACCGGTAGGGGGTGTGGGTACGGCCAATTCCCCGGCGGTGACGCCTTTTCGGCCGTGGCCGGATTTCATGAGGTGGCCGTCGCGTCCCGGCCGGTGGCGCGCGTGACGCGACGGCGCGGACCGTGCCACCCTTGCCGTCCAAGGAGCCCCTGGTCATGGGGCCGGAAGCCGGGTCCGGCCGGCTTCGAGGAACCGATCTGGAGTAGGGCTGTTGCTGCATCTGCGTCTGAACGTGCCCGCCGACCTCACCGACGAGGTGGTGCGGACCCTGGAGGCGACGGTGGGCACCGCCCATCTGGCCGTCGTCCCGGGTGCCTCGCGCAACCCCGTGGGCGACCTGGTGCTGTGCGATGTCGCCCGCGAGGCCGGGGACGGACTCCTCGCGCGGCTGCGCGCGCTCGGGCTCGACCGGTCCGGCGCGATCGCCGTCGAGAACATCGACCTCTCGCTGTCCAAGCGCGCCGAGAAGGCCGAGGCGGAGGCCCCGGGCGAGGGCGTGGACGCGGTGCTGTGGGAACAGCTCACCGAGGCGACCCATGAGGAGTCGACGCTCACGGTCACCTATGTGGCGTTCCTGGCGATCGCCACGATGCTCGCGGCGTGCGGTGTGATGCTCGACAACGCCATTCTCATCGTGGGCGCGATGGCGGTCGGCCCCGAGTTCGGGCCCCTGGCCGGCATCTCCACGGCGCTGGTGCAGCGCGCGCCGGGCCTCGTGTGGCGGTCACTGTGGGCGCTGGTGGCGGGCTTCGCCGCCGCCATGCTGCTGACGGCCGGGTTCGGCTGGCTCCTGGACCAGGTGGGGCTCTTCGACAAGGACATGCTGGAGGCGGTCCGTCCGAACACCGCCTTCATCTGGAAGCCCGACTGGATGTCCTTCGTCGTCGCGTTCCTGGCGGGTGTCGCGGGCACGCTCTCGCTCACCTCGGCCAAGTCCGGCGCGCTCATCGGGGTGGCCATCTCGGTGACCACCGTCCCTGCGGCGGCCAACGCCGCCATGGCGTTCAGCTACCGGGAGTACGCCCAGACCTGGGGCTCGACCGCGCAGCTCCTCGCCAACCTGGGCGGGATCGTCCTCGCGGGCACCCTCACCCTGCTCACCCAGAAAACGCTCCTGGCGAGCCGGCGCCGTCAGCCCGCGCGCTGAGCGGTGGAAGCCGCGTGGCGCGGGGCGGGGGCGGACCCCACGCACCGCGCCACACACGACCGCTACGGTCAGTAGCCCTGGTGGCTGGCGCTGTGCCAGTTCGCCCAGCCGCAGTCGGACTGGTAGTGGGTGCCACGGTTGGCGTTCGTGTCGCCCTCCATGTGGCAGGCGCCCTTCCTGCCGCCCTCGGAGCTGTGGTCGCGCCCGTGCTCACGGTCGTCCTTGCGGGTGTAACCGTGGTGGCGGTTGTCGTCGCGGCCGTAGCCGTTGCCGTAGTCGTGACGGCGGTCGTCGTCACGACCGTAGTCGTGGCGCCGGTCGTCGTCGCGGCCGTGGCCGTAGTCATGGCGGCGGTCGTCGTCACGGCCGTAGTCGTGGCGGCGGTCGTCGTCGCGGCTGTTGCCGTAGCCGTAGCCGTGGTGGCGGCCGTGGTCGTCGTCACCGTGGGCCAGCGCGGTCGTCGCGCCG
Organism: Streptomyces sp. YS-3; assembly: GCF_045257485.1. Taxonomy (NCBI): domain Bacteria; kingdom Bacillati; phylum Actinomycetota; class Actinomycetes; order Kitasatosporales; family Streptomycetaceae; genus Streptomyces; species Streptomyces sp. YS-3. Next base: position 5,124 of record NZ_JBJHPC010000345.1, read on the forward strand.
CCGAGGACGACGCCGACGGCGAGGACGCCCGCGGTGAGGGTGGTACGCAAACGCATGTGTGCTCCTGTGGGGGTCGGAGGCAGATCGTGACGTCCTGAGCGATCACCGTTACGAACAGTGGCGAAACCTGCCTTCACCCGACTGCCAGGCGTGTGACCTGCTTCACCCCGGTGTGGCGGTACGTGATGAATCCCTTACGGGGGCACTCCGTACAGGTGAGCACAGGATCGGTGTGACGTCGCAGCAGGAGGTTCCCCATGAGGCCGTTCACCTTGCGCTACACGGTGCCGCAGGAACCGGAGGAGCGGACCGTCGCCTACCGCTTCGACGCCTCGCGGCAGTTGAACGTGCTGCCCGACGGGCGCCCCGCCGTCGCGGACCGCGCGGTGCTCAGAGCGAGCGGCACCACCGCCTCCACCGCCGGTTCCCAGACGCACTTCGACGACTGACGGCCCGGCAGCCGGATGACGGTTCTCATCCTCACGTGCGAACAGGACGTCACCACCGACATGGTCGTGACCCATCTGCACGAACGCGGCGTTCCCCTGGTGCGCCTCGACCCCGCCGATGTGCCGGGCAGAGCGGTGCTCTCGGCCGAGTACGCCCACGGGGACTTCAGCGGGCACCTGTCGGTCGACGGGTTCCTGGTGAGCATGTCGGGGCTGCGCTCGGTCTGGGTGCGCCGGCCGGGGCAGCCGGCCGCCCACGCGCCGGAGCCCTCCCAGTGGCTGACCGCCGAGACACGGCAGGCGCTGTTCGGCATGCTGTACTCGGCGGCGGCGCGCTGGATGAACCATCCGCGCGACGCCGAGACGGCCCGGCACAAACCCTGGCAGCTGCGGGTCGCCCACGCCAGCGGGTTCGCCGTGCCGCCCACCGTCGTCACGACGGTGCCCCGGGTGGCCCGGCAGTTCGCGCAGGAGTACCGGGACGTGGTGGTCAAGAGCGCCGCCGGGCCGCCGCCGGACGAGCCGCTGATGGCCCTGCCGACGACGCTGATCGGGCCCGACGCGGACTTCTCCAGCGTCCGGGCGGGGCCGGTGGTGCTCCAGCGCTTCGTCCCCAAGAAGGCGGACATCCGGCTGACCTGCGTGGGGGCGGCGCTCTTCGGCGCCCGCAAGGTCTGCGACCCCGGGCAGGTGGACGGCCGCTACGACGGCGGCGGCCGTGGCTGGGAGCCCGTCGGGGTGCCCGGCCGCATCGCCGAGGCCGTCCACGCGTACACCCAGCGCACCGGGCTGGCCTACGCGGCGTTCGACTTCGCCGAGGACACCGACGGGGTCTGGTGGTTCCTGGAGTGCAACCAGGGCGGGCAGTTCGGCTTCGTCGAACTCGACACGGGCCAGCCGATAGCGGCGGAGGTCGCCACCTGGCTGGCCCGGGCTCAGTGAACCGGGGCCGGGGCGCGGCGCCGCACCGTCGCCATCAGCGGCACGGCGGGCTGGAGCAGCAGTGCGGCGCGGGGTGCCACCTCGGCGTCCGGCAGGTCGAGGCGGCACCGCTGGGCGAGGGTGGCCAGCACGAGGGCGGCCTCGACCTGGGCGAAGCGCGCGCCCAGACAGGTCCGCTGGCCGCCGCCGAAGGGGTACCAGGCGTGGTCCGGCACCGCCTCCGGTGCGTCGTCGTCCCACCGCTCGGGGCGGAACGCGTCGGGGCGCGGGAACCAGCGCGGATCGCGGTGCGTGGTCCACGGGCTGCACCAGACGATCGTCCCGGGCGCCACCCGCGTGCCACCGAGGGTGGCGCCCGGGCGGGCGACCGCGGGGATGAGCCAGACCGGCGGATACAGCCGCAGCGCCTCCTTGACGATCTGCCGGGTCCACACCAGCCGGTCGTAGTCGTCGATGGTGGGCGGGCGACCCGCCAGCACCTCGTCCAGCTCGGCTTCGAGGCGGGCGCGGACCCGCGGCGAGCGGGCGAGCAGATGCACGGTCCAGGTGAGCGCCGTGGAGGTGGTCTCGTGTCCGGCGGCCCAGAGGGTGACGGCCTCGTCGCGCACCTCCTTCGGCGACAGCGGCCGGCCCTGCCCGTCGCGGGCCGCGAGCAGCCTGCTGAGCAGGTCTTCGCGCTCGTCGATGCCGTCGGGGGCGCTCAGCCGGGCCCGGATGAGCCGGTGGACCTCGGCGTCGATGGTGGCCACGGCGCCCAGCAGGGACCGGCGGGACGGGGTGCGCACCCAGGCGGGCAAGAACAGACCGATGCCGCGCAGCTCCGCCCCGACGGCCCGCTCCGCCACGTCCATCGCGTCGCCGAGCGCCGCGGTCTGCTCCCCGAGGTCGTTGCCGAACAGGGTGCGCAGCACCACCCGCTGGGTGATGAGCGCCATCTGCTCGCGTACGTCGATCCGCTCGCCCTCGCGCCAGGAGCCGGCCGCCGCGCCCGCGCACTCCACCATCGTCCCCGCGTAGGCGCGGACCTGGCGCGGCCGTACGGTCGGCTGCACCAGCGCGCGCTTGCGGCGCCAGTCGGCGCCCCTGCTGAGCAGGACGCTCTGCCCGGTGATCTGTTTGAACGCCCAGCCGATGTCGAGGATGTCGTAGGTGTGCTCACGTCCCGCCAGCAACTCCATGATGTGCTGGGGGTGGGAGACGAACAGACCGCGCCGGGGGCCGAGCGACCAGGTCACCGCGTCCCCGAAGCCGTCGCGCAGGCCGGTGAGGAAGCCCAGCGGGTCCCTGCCGAACGCGACCATGTTGCCGAGCGGCCGGGGCMGGCCCCGGGGGCCGCGGACGGGGTGGAG
>NZ_JBJHPC010000346.1:0-7838 GCF_045257485.1 Streptomyces sp. YS-3
GGTGGGGAGGGTGTGGTCGGTGTGGGCGTTGTCCCATGCGGTGTCCATCAGAGCCGAGCTCCTTTCGGCGGGGTGGTGAAGAGTTGACAGGCGTCATCGAGGGCTTGGCGGTGGGTGGCGCCGTCGAGGCGGGCGTGCTCGCTGCGGACCACCAGCTCGAAGGCGACCGTGGGCAGCCAGTCGGGGACGGTGGCGCGTAGGCGGGACAGGTCGGGCCACCAGTGCTGTAAGGGGAGCCGGTAGCGGTCCAGGGCGTCGGCCGCCTTATGTAGGTCGACCAGGTGCGGGGCCTGCTGGTAGGCGCGTCTCTGGGAGGGGGTGAACGTCTCGTGCGGCACGTCGTGGAGGCCGACGGCCGCCGCTGCCTGGTCCCGTGAGTACGTGGGCAGCTCCTGGCCGAACGTGGTGAGGACGGTGTCGCTGTGGCGCTTCAGCCACGAAGCCGTCCGTTGCCCGTGCCCTGAGTCGTCCCGGTCGTCGTGGCGGCGGCAGTCGTGGACGGCCGCCGCCAGGCACAGGGCCGCGGCGTCGTCCGGGCTGAGCTGGTGGTGCTGGGCCAGGAGATCGGCCAGCAGGCAGACACGGGCCTGGTGGCGGATGCCGTGGATGGAGTCGGCCAGCCGGGCGTCGGCGAACCAGGTGGACTCCGGCACAAAGCGACGGCCAGGTTGTGGGAGGGTGAACGCCACGGGCGCCAGAGCGGGCGTGGGCCGGTTCTGGGCGATCCAGTTCACGGTGGCCCGGTCCATGTACTGGTGGGCCGGAAGCGACCGCTGGACCGCCCGGTCGTGCAGGGACGCGGTGGCAGGCCGCCGGGTTCGTGCTGAGGACACGGGACTCCTCGAAAGGATGAAGAGACGTTGGTGGGCATCAAGGTGGGCGTGGCCGTGCTGACCATGGGGACGCGGCCGAAGGAAGTCGCGGAGCTGCTGGCGTCGGTTGAGGCCCAGACGGTCAAGCCCGCGAGGACCGTGCTCGTCGGCAACGGCTGCACGCTCCCCGACGACCTGCCTGGCTGGGTCGAGCGGGTGGAGCTGGCCGACAATCTCGGGGTCACCGGTGGGCGCAACGCCGCCCTGGCACACCTGCGGGACGTCGACGTCGTCGTGGACCTCGATGACGACGGGCTGCTCGTCGCCGACGACGTCGTCGCCCGCATCAGCGACCTGTACGAGAACGATCCCACTCTGGGCATCGTCAGCTTTCGGATCGCGGACGAGACCGGGGTGACGCAGCGCCGTCACGTCCCGCGCTTGCGCGCCGGTGATCCGATGCAGGGCGGCGAGGTCACCACCTTCCTCGGCGGCGGCCACGCCCTGTCCACCCGCATGCTTCGCGAGGTCGGTGACTGGCCCGAGATGTTCTTCTTCGCCCATGAGGAGACGGACATGGCGTGGCGGGCGCTGGATGCCGGATGGCGCGTCGTCTACGAGCCGCAGCTTCTGCTCCAGCACCCCCGGACCTCCCCGGCCCGGCATGCGTTCTTCTACCGGATGACCGCCCGCAACCGCGTCTACCTGGCCCGCCGTCACCTGCCCGCCCTTCTTGTGCCCCTCTACCTCGGTACCTGGCTCGCCCTGACCGTGGTCCGCACCCGTGACCTGGCCGGTCTGAAGGCGTGGTTCTCGGGGTTCGCCGAGGGGTGGCGCACCCCGTGCGGCGGGCGCCGGCCGATGCGCTGGCGCACCGTGTGGCGCATGACCCGGCTCGGCCGTCCGCCGGTGATCTAGCCCACCGGCGTGGGCGGCGCGGGATGCAGCCACGCGGGGATCGCGCCGGGTGTCGCGGCGAGCCATGCTGCGTAGCGGGCGATGCCCTCGGCGACCGTGATGCCCGGCTGCCAGCCCAGCACCGTGCGCATCCGCTCCACGCTGGCGTAGCCGCCCTCGGGGTCGCCCGGCGGCATCGGCGTCGACACGAGCGTGGCGCCCTTGTAGTGGGCGGATACCAGCTCGGCGACCTGGCGGATCGTGGTGGCGGTGCCCGTGCCGATGTTCACCGTCTCGTTGTGGGCGCCCTCAGCCACCAGTGCGTGCAGGGTGCCGGTGGCGATGTCGTCCACGTGGACGAAGTCACGGACCTGGTGTCCGCCGCCGTTGAGATGCAGGGGCAGCCCGCAGGCCGCGCGCATCGCGAACCAGGCCACCACCCACGAGTGGGAGTTCTCCTTGATGACCTGCGGCTCGCCGTAGACGGAGAAGTAGCGCACGATCGCGTACGAGACGCTGGCCCCACTGAGCATGGCGGCGGTCTGGTGCTCACCCCACGCCTTGGTGTTCCCGTACACCGACACCGGGCACATTGCCCCGCCCTCGGAAAACTGTGCCGGTACGGACACGAGGCCGTGGAGCGGGTCCGGGGCGCCGGGGTGGGGGCCGTTGCCGTAGACGCTGGCGGAGGACACGAACACCAAGCGCCGCACGCGGTCCGAGGACGCCACGGCGTCCAGGACGTGCTGGGTGCCGATGATGTTCGTGCCGATGGCGTCCAGCGGTCGCCGGGTGCACGCGGCGACGTCGGCCAGGGCAGCCGCGTGGATCACGTAGTCGCAGCCGGGCACGACCGTGCGCATTAGCTGGGGGTCCGCGATGTCTCCGATGATGAAGTCCGGGCCCAGCGGGTCGATGCCGAAACGGCTGCGGTAGACGTCGGGAGGGTAGGCGTCGAGCTTGCACACCGAGACCGGGCGCGCGCCGACCTGCCGCAGCCGGTCAACGATCCGGCTGCCGATCAGCCCGCCAGCCCCGGTGACCAGCACGGTCTTGCCGGAAAGGCGCTGTTCAAGCGACATAGGAGGTTCTCCTTCACACCGGTAGAGAGGTCTCGTTGCTGCGGGTGCCGATCGGCCTCGGGGACCGGTCGGCACCCGCGTCCACCCGGCCGACTGCCAGTGGGAACGGGCGGAGCCTGGGGAGCTCCGGCACCCGGAACGGACCAACGTGCGAGTGCCGGAGCGTCTTCAGGGGTCGGACGGGGGAGCGTCCGGCAGCGTCACCGAGACGGCCTCCCGCACCGTCTCGGTGACGATCACGGCCAGCGGATCGCGCAGAGTCCAGGCGGGTCCGGCCATACCGAGCAGCAGAAGCACGACCAGTGGGAGTCGGCTCTCGTCGCAGGGCTGGCGGCCGGTGCGGGCGTGCCGGTGCCGTGCGCTCATGGATCACTCCGTTTCCCGTTCCCAGCGGTCGCTGATCGGCGTGGAATCCACTCAACTCCCGTACGGGGTAAGGGGAGAGGGCCCAAGATGTAACCCCGTGTAGTCCCGTGTAACCCTGGGCGGAGGGAAGGTCGGGGAGGCCATGGACTCCGGTGGTGAGCGGATCGCCAGGCAGATCCGGCAGGCGTGCGAGGAGCGCGGCTGGGGGCCGACCAAGCTCGCCCGTGCGCTCGGCATCGCAGCTGCCCGGGGTCCCACCGGCATGTCCCGCCAGTACGCGCGCAAGCTCCTGGCGGGCGAGCGTCTGCCGGGCGAGCTGTGGATGCCCGCCGTGGTCAGCGTTCTGGGAATCGCAACGGATCAAGTGGCCGAGATCCCCGGACCTGAGCCCGTGTACGTGGATACCGTGGAATCCGTTCTGGCCCTTGGAAGGAGCGACAGCGACGTGGACCGTCGGATCTTCCTGACCGCCTCGGGCGGTACAGCCCTCGCCTTCCTCGGCGTCCCCGACGCTGAAGCGATCACCCGACGCGTCCGCACCGCAGCCCCCACCGCCGTCCGGGTCGGCGCCGGCGAGGTGGCTGCGATCGAAACCATGGTCACGACGCTCGGGAACCTGGCGGCCGAGTACGGCGGCGGCCACGTCAAACGCCTCGCGGTGGACTACCTGATCGACAACGTCGGTCCCTGGCTGGAGGGCCGCTACACCGAGGCCACCGGCCGCAAGCTGTACGCCGCCACCTCCCAACTGGCGCACCTGGTCGGCTGGATGACCCAGGACGAGAGTGACGACCGGCCACATCAGAACAAGGCCCAGTACTACTACGGGCACGCCTGGCGGCCCGCCGCCGAAGCGGGTGAGCCGGAGCTGGCCGCGACTGCCCTGCGCGGGGCCGCCGTTCAGTCCATCGCTCGCGGGCCGCGCCACCGCGCCGAAGCGTTCGCCCTGGCCGAGAAGGCCATGACCTACGCGAAAGACCTCGACGACCCCCGGGCCGTCGCCTACTACCAGTCCACGCTCGCCGAGGCCGCTGCCCTGGACGGCAACCACCGCCTGGCCATGCAAGCCCTCGCCGCCTCCCAGACCGAGATCGAGCGCACCGCCACCGCACCCCCCGGCCAGTCCTGGGCATCCCACTTCACCATCGGCCGGTGGGCGTACGCGTCGGGCATGACCCTCGCGAGAATGGGCGACCTCCCCGCCGCCCGCGAACACCTCCACCAGGCCCTCGACACCTACGGCCTGGACCGCCGCCGCACCCGCGCGAGCGTGCTCGGGAACCTCGGCGGCCTCCACCTCCAGCAGGGCGACCTCGACGGGGCCCTCGTGGTGTGGAGCGAGTTCCTGGACTGCGCCGAAGGCGTCCAGTCCATCAAGGTCCGCGACGCCGCCGAAGACCTCCGCGTCCGACTCGCCCGGTACGAGAACGTCACCGCGGCCCGCGAGCTGTCCCAGCGCGCCACGGTCCTGCTCGCCCGCGCATGACGTGCCGCGCGACATGGCTCCGCTGAGCGCGCTGAAGAGAGCAGACCTGTGCCCGCTCACTGGACTGCTCCGGCCAGCGCCACGCCCTTGGGCAAGACGTGAAGCCTGCGGCAGGGTCTGGTCGCCGCCCGGGTGCGGACGCTGACCGCTTCGGTCGGCAGGACCACGTCCCACTCGGCCCACACCTTCTTGCCCTCGGGCACGCGGTCCCAGCCTGAGCGGCTTGCGAAGGCTTCGACCAGGAGAAGCCCGCGCCCGGACTCGGCCGCGTAGTCGGCCTCCAGCCGGGCGGGAAGTACCTGGCTGCCGTCGTACACCGCCAGGAGCAGCCGGTCGTCGAGAGAGAGGGCAACGGTGACTGGGCCCGCTGCATGGGTGACGGCGTTGGTGACGAGTTCCGAGGTCACCAGCTTGATCGCGCCGTGCTGCTCGGCTTCCAGCGTCACTCCCCAGTCGACGATCAGTGCGAGGACGCGGTCGCGAGTGCGGGCTAGGTCCGCAGCTCCGGACACGGCGATGCGGGCGTGGCGCTGGGTCACGACACGGCCTCCTCGGGGGTGCGGCCGGGGGCGCTCGTGGCGAGGCGGAATCCATGGGGGAGGAGGCCGAGGCCGGGCAGTGGCTCGCCCAGGACCCGCCACATCAGGCGGTCACCGGTGAAGGCGTTGCGGGCGTGCAGCCAGCGGCTGTTGTCCAGCAGGTAGCCCTGTCCGGCCAGGAGCGGCACCGTGATCTGGTGGCGGGCGATCGTGGCCCGCAGGACGGGCAGGTGGGGCTCGATCAAGGGGTTCCAGCGTGCCAGCGCGTCCAGGCGCAGCCGGATGGAGACCCGCCCTGGGCCTTGGCGGGTGAAGACCTGGCTGGCGTGGCCGTCGCCGCCCCCGAAGAAAGCGGTGTGCCGCGTGGACAGCAGGTCCAGGGCTTCGGGGTAGTGGGCGGCGAGGTCGGCGTGGACGGCCTGCCCGTCGGTCAGCAGGCACTCGCCGCCCTTGGCCGCCGGATTGGCACACACCAGCAGCATCAGGCGGGGCGGCCGGGGGATACCGGAGCGCTCCGTGTGGGGGGTGAGTTCGCTGCTGGTGAAGCCACCGTACCCGGCCCGCCGCGCGTCGCGGCGGGTGTCGTAGATGGTGGTCACCCCGTCCCGCGCGTCGCTGTCGCGGTGGGCGGTGACGCGCATGATGCGGGCAGCGAATGTGGTGAGGACCGAGCGGACCATCAGCTGGTCCACGGTGACCAGCCCGGTCTGCCGCAGCTGCTCCGCGAGGTCGTTCACGGACAGCGTGGTGGCCGGCTGGAACGGCGGGGCGGGAGCACGCAGGGCGTGGGCGTGGCTCATCACGGGTCTCCTTCGCTGGGTGGCTGACCCACTGTTCGCGGCCAACGGGTGGGCGGTAAAGCGACTGATTGTCGACTCGGGCAAGTCGGGCAGAACGCAGCTGAGTTGGGGCTGGCGTGCTACGTTCCGATCGCCCCTTACACGCGCTGCTGGACGAGGAACGCCGCCATGCCGTACACGCCGCCGTTGTGGCCCGTCTCCATCAAGGGCGTCGCGCTCGACGCACAGGGCCGGGTCCTGCTGCTGCGGAACGAGAGAGACGAGTGGGAGCTGCCCGGAGGCCGCCTGGAAGTCGGCAGCCCGGACGGATCGCAGATCCCGGACTACTCGCCCGAGCAGGCCCTGGAGCGGGAGATCGCCGAGGAGACCGGCTGGAAGATCCAGACCGGATCTCTGATCGACGGCGGCGCGTGGATCTACGAGCCGATCCCGGGGCGGCGCGTTCTGATCGTCACCTACGGCTGTACGGTCCTGACTCCCGACCGGGCCCCGGTCGTCAGCCACGAGCACAAGCAGGTCGGCCTGTTCACGGCTGATGAGGTACCGTCGCTGAGGATGCCCGAGGGCTACAAGCGGTCCATCGCGGCGTGGTTCGCCCAGGTGTAACCCGTGGATGGCACAGGGAAGGAACCCGTCGGAGGCAGGGCGCTGGAACCACGGCCGCCGTCCCGGTTCGCTGCCTGGCACTGGGCCACTAGCCAGGCGCAGCAGATCCTCGTAACCGGCGACCTGGGCAAGATCCTGCGGCTGTTCCGGGCGGTTCACGGCCTGAACCAGACGGAGCTGGGGCACCTGCTCGGCTACGACAAGACGTACGTGTCCGCGATCGAGCTGGGCAAGCGCACGGTGGAGGACGTCGGCTCGCGGCGGCGCATCGCGGACCAGTTGCGCCTGCCCCCGCACCTGCTCGGCATCACCGACGTCGCTGACACCGACCACCGCGCGATGCTCCAGTTCGGGGAGTCCACTGTGCGCCTGGCGGAGATCGCCCGCCAGTCCGGCCACGCCACCGAGGCCGTGGCTGAACTCTGGCCGCTGGTCGCCCGGTTGGAGGCCCGCCTGGAGGACGGTCATGCAGAACGGGAGGTCCTGTACCTGCTGGCGCGGGCCCGGGTCGGACTCGGCGTGGCGCTGGGCAACGTGCTGCCCGAGGAAAGGCTCGCGACCGCTGCGCGCTGGACGGGCAAGAGCCTGCCGATCGCCCAGTACTTCGGTGATCGGGCCTTCTCCTCGTCCGCGCTGCGGATGCATGGCAACGAGCTGCGCAAGGCGGGCATGAAGGGGGCCGCCGTCCACCGCCTCCAGCACGCCGCCGCTCTCGCCCCCGACCCTGCCGCGCGAGCTGCTGTCCTCCCGCTCCTGGCCCGCGCCGCCGGATCCCTCGGCGACGGCACGCTGTTCGATGCCGTCGTCAGCGAGACGGCGTCGCTGCTGGAGGTGGTGGAGCACACCTCGCTGTTCAACCCCTACGCGCTGCACGAGATCCGGCTGCGCGGTCTGGTCGCCACCGGCCGGGCGGACATCGCCATACGGCTGATCGAGCAAGCCCCGATCCCGACCATGACGGTGGCCCCGCAGTGGCGCGTCATCGAGCTGATCACCGTTGCCCACGTACGGCTGCTGGCCGACGATCGCGACGGCGCCACCACCTGTCTGGAGACGGCCGTCGCCGAGGCCGCTCGGCAGCGGCTGCCGCACCAGTTGCAGCGGATCATGCGGGCCGCAGGCGATCGGCTCCCGGCCAGCCGGGACGCCGCCGGCCATGCCCTGGACCGGATGCGCCAGGAGATGGTGGCCTAACCCAGCACGGGGCCGATCGCCGGGGAGGACGCTGGCGGGGGCGAGCTGAACTGGGC
>NZ_JBJHPC010000347.1:0-7820 GCF_045257485.1 Streptomyces sp. YS-3
GGCCGACGGGGTGCCCCCCGTCACGCTTCACCCTCCCGCATCGGCACCCGCACGCCCCGCTCGTCCGCGACCGACTCCGCGATGTCGTACCCGGCGTCGACATGCCGGATGACGCCCATCCCGGGGTCGTTGGTCAGGACGCGGCGGATCTTCTCGCCCGCCAGCGCCGTACCGTCGGCCACCGTCACCTGGCCCGCGTGGATGGAGCGGCCCATGCCGACGCCGCCGCCGTGGTGCAGCGAGACCCAGGACGCGCCGGAGGCGACGTTGACCATCGCGTTCAGGAGCGGCCAGTCCGCGATCGCGTCCGAGCCGTCGAGCATCGCCTCGGTCTCGCGGTACGGGGAGGCCACCGAGCCGCAGTCGAGGTGGTCGCGACCGATCGCCAGCGGGGCCGCCAGCTCGCCCGACGCCACCATGTCGTTGAAGCGCTCGCCCGCCTTGTCCCGCTCGCCGTAACCGAGCCAGCAGATCCGCGCGGGCAGGCCCTGGAAGTGGACGCGCTCGCCCGCCATCTTGATCCAGCGGTGCAGCGACTCGTTCTCCGGGAACAGGTCCAGGATCGCCTTGTCCGTCTTGTGGATGTCGGACGCCTCGCCCGACAGCGCCGCCCAGCGGAAGGGGCCCTTGCCCTCGCAGAAGAGCGGGCGGATGTACGCGGGGACGAAGCCGGGGAAGGCGAACGCCCGGTCGTACCCGGCCAGTTGTGCCTCGCCGCGGATGGAGTTGCCGTAGTCGAAGACCTCGGCGCCCGCGTCCATGAAGCCGACCATCGCCTCGACGTGCCGGGCCATGGACTCCCGGGCGCGGGTGGTGAAGCCCGCCGGGTCCTTCGCCGCGTACGAGGCCATGTCGTCGAAGTCGACGCCGACCGGCAGATACGCCAGCGGGTCGTGCGCCGACGTCTGGTCGGTCACGATGTCGATGGGCGCGCCCTCGGCCAGCATCTGCGGCAGCAGCTCCGCCGCGTTGCCGAGCAGGCCGATGGAGAGCGGCCGGCGGGCGTCGCGCGCCTCGACGGCGAGCTCCAGCGCGTGCCGCAGGCTGTCGGCCTTCACATCGAGGTAGCGGTGCTCGATACGGCGCTCGATGGCGCGCGGGTCCACGTCGATACAGATCGCGACGCCGTCGTTCATCGTCACGGCGAGCGGCTGGGCGCCGCCCATGCCGCCGAGGCCGGCGGTGAGCGTGATGGTCCCGGCCAGCGTGCCGTTGAACTTCTTCGCCGCCACGGCCGAGAACGTCTCGTACGTGCCCTGGAGGATGCCCTGGGTGCCGATGTAGATCCAGGAGCCCGCGGTCATCTGCCCGTACATGGTCAGGCCGAGCTGCTCCAGACGGCGGAACTCCTCCCAGTTCGCCCAGTCGCCCACCAGGTTGGAGTTGGCGATCAGGACGCGCGGGGCCCACTCGTGGGTCTGCATCACGCCGACCGGGCGGCCGGACTGGACGAGCATCGTCTCGTCCTGCTTGAGCGTGCGCAGGGTACGGACCATCGCGTCGAAGGAGCGCCAGTCGCGCGCGGCCTTGCCGGTGCCGCCGTAGACGACGAGCTTGTCGGGGTGCTCCGCGACCTCCGGGTCGAGGTTGTTCTGGAGCATCCTCAGGGCGGCTTCCTGCTGCCATCCCAGGGCGCTCAGTTCCGTACCGCGCGGTGCCCGTACGGGGCGGGGTCCTGACATGGCGAGGCCTCCTCACGACGTGACTCAGATATTCACATCCTGTCTGTCTGAATAGAACTAGTCAATACATCGGTACGTCTGCGCGTCGGCGCACCCGGTGATTGGCTGGAAGCCATGACCGACACGGATGCGGCGGCGCGCCGGGACCAGGCGGTGCGGGCGGCCGTGGAGCAGGGCCTCGTCGGCCCCGGGGTCCCGCTGGCCGCGCTGCTGGACGTCACCGGCATCCGGGCGAGCGCGAGGGCGCTGACCAGCGCCTTCGCTGCCGTCACCGACGCACCCGTGCTGCACGCCTTCGCCGTGAAGGCGTGCCCGCTGGTGCCGGTCCTGCGGCTGCTCGCGGCCGAGGGGCTCGGCGCGGAGGTCGCGGGCCCCGGCGAACTGGCGCTGGCCCGCGCCGCCGGGGTCGCACCCGGCCGTACGGTCCTGGACTCCCCCGCCAAGACCCCCGCCGAGCTGCGCGAGGCGCTGGCGCTGGGCGTGGCCGTCAACGCGGACAACCCGCAGGAGCTGGCCCGCCTCGACGCGCTGCTCGCCTCCACCGCGACCGCCTCACCGCTCGGCCTGCGGGTGAACCCGCAGGTGGGAGCGGGGTCCATCGACGCGCTCTCCACGGCCACGCGGACCTCGAAGTTCGGGGTGGCGCTGCGGGACGAGGGGGCGCGGGAGTGGGTCGTGGCGGCGTACGCGGCCCGCCCCTGGCTCACCCGGCTGCACACCCACACGGGCTCCCAGGGGGTGCCGCCGGCGCTGATGGCCGAGGGGGTGCGGGCGGCGTACGAGCTGGCGGAGGAGATCAACGCGCGCGTGGGCCGGCGCCAGGTCGACACGATCGACCTCGGCGGGGGGCTGCCGGTGAACTTCGCCTCGGACGAGGACAGCCCGACGTACGCGGAGTACGCGCGGCTGCTGCGCGCCGAGGTGCCCGGGCTCCTGGACGGGTCGTACGCGCTGGTGACCGAGTTCGGCCGGTCGCTGCTGGCCCGGCACGGGACGGTGCTGGCGCGGGTGGAGTACGCGAAGACGGCCGGGGGGCGGGCCATCGCGGTCACCCACGCGGGCGTGCAGATCGCGGTCCGTACGGTGTACGCGCCGGAGACCTGGCCTCTGCGGATCGCCGCGTACGGCCCTTCGGGCCGCCCCAAGGCCGGGCCGCCCGTCCTCCAGGACGTGGCGGGGCCCGCGTGCTTCGCGGGGGATCTGCTGGCGCGGGGGCGTCCGCTGCCGCGGCTGGAGCAGGGGGACTATGTGGCGGTGCTGGACACCGGGGCGTACTGCTTCGCCCACCACTACGCGTACAACAGCCTTGCCAGGCCGGGCGTTTACGGCTTCACGACGTCCCCGTCGGGCGTCCGCTTCGCGGTGGTCCGGGAGCCGCAGACGGTGGCGTCGATCGTGGCGGAGGCGGGTGGGGCGACCCCGGATGCGCTGCTGTTCTGACGCGGACCAGGGGTTCGTCTGCGGACCGGTGGGGGCTGGTCGCGCAGTTCCCCGCGCCCCTCAGGTATCCCGCCGCAGCCGGAGACCCCAGCTAAGCCACAGCCCCCCAGGGGCGCGGGGAACTGCGCGAGCAACCCAGCACGGCCCGCAGACGGGCGAGGGTTTTCAGGGGCGCGGGGAACTGCGCGACCAGCCCACCACCGGCCCGCAGACGAACGACGGCTTCAGGGGCGCGGGGAACTGGGCGGGCCCCCGCAGGCCAAAACGGCCTACTCCACGAACAGGCCGCGCCCCGCGGCCCCCGCGTCGAACTCCTCCAGCCGCGCCTGCGCGTCCGGCAGGCCGTCGCACATCGCCTCCAGCAACACCCGCCCCAGCAGCATCGGCGCGCACGCCGTGTCGAAGGCGAGGCCCGTGCCGACCGCGGCCGGGATCAGCAGGTCGCTGTGGCGCGCCACCGGCGCGAACGCGGAGTCGGCGACCGTGACCACCACCAGACCCCGCGTGCGCGCGTACGCCAGCGCGTCCACCACCTCCCGGGGATGCCGCGGCAGCGCGAAGCACAGCAGCGCCGACGCCCCGGCCCGCGACGCCGCGTCGATACGGTCGACCAGCATCGACCCGCCCTCGTCGAGCAGCCGCACATCCGGATGGACCTTGGCCGCGAAGTAGGCGAAGCCGCGCGCCTGCGAGGAGGCCGCGCGCAGACCGAGCACGGGCAGGGGCCGCGACGCCGCCAGCAGCCGCCCCGCCTCCTCCACCGGCGCCGGATCCGCCAGCAGCCCGGCCAGATGGCGCAGGTTCTCGATCTCGGCCTGCACCGCCTGCTGGTACTCGTTGTACGCGTCCTCACCCGCCGGAGCCGCGTCCGCGGGCACCACCTCGCGCAGATGGCGCCGCAGCGCCGGGTACCCGTCGAAGCCCAGCGCGACCGCGAAGCGCGTCACCGACGGCTGGCTCACCCCGGCCAGCTCCGCCAGCTCCACGCTCGACAGGAACGGCACATCGGCGGCCCTGCGCACCATGGAATGGGCGATCCGCCGCTGGGTCGGCGTCAGCCGCCGCCCCTCGAAGAGCTGTTGCAGCCGCGCGGCAGGGCCGTCGCTCATGCCGTCCCCCTTCCTCACGCCCGTAACTCCACGATATTCAGTCGCCCAGCACTCTGCATGACCATATGCAGGGGGGCAAGTACGGGGGCTATCCCCACTGTGCCCGCGCCCCCCGCTCCGTACCGTGGAGAGCATGGAAGCCCGCGACGCCGATCTGCGCAAAGAACTGGACGCCACCCTGCAGGCCCGCAGGGAGCTCGGCGAGGAGTACGAGCCCGCGCTCGTCGACTCGTTCCTGGAGAAGGTGGAGCAGCGCCTCGACCCGGCGATCGACCGCCGGGTGCGGCGCCAGCTCGCGGAACAGCAGATGGTGGTGGCGCGCGGCGGCCGTCCGCCGGGCCCGAGCCCCGACCTCGGCTTCGCCGAGCGCTTCGGGTTCGGCATGATCTCGCTGGTCCTCGCCATCCCGCTGTCCGCGATCGGCGCCGTGAACGCGGGGCTGAGCGGTCTCTTCGTCACCTGGGCGGGCATTTTCGGCGTCAACGCCGTGCACGCCGCCCGCCCGTGGCCGTGGCCGCGCCGCCGGGGCGACGGCGACACCGACTGAGGGCGGGACACCGGAATACTGAGAATCCCGGGAACCCCGGGAATCCCGGAAAGCTGAGCGCGGGGACCGCCGCACCCCCGGTCGCCCGGGGGGCGGGACGACGGCGGTCCCCGCGAGGGACACGGTCCCGGGTCAGGGCCGGTCGCCGCGTCCTGGACGCCTGGGACATCCGGGAGCCGCTCCGGAGGTCCTTGACGCCGCTGGTGGTGCCGGCCGGGTCTCCCCCGCCGACACCCTCCACTGTTCCGCACGAGTGTTAAGCGCGTGCTGCGCGGACATGTCGCGCCCGTACCGGTTCCGCGACGAATGTGACGGCGAAGAACGTGACGGGCCGGCACATCCTTTGAGCCGTACGGGACTCGGCGCCCGGCGCTCAGGGATGGGCCGGGTGCGCCGGGTGCGCGGTGGACGGCTCGGTCGCGGTCAGCCGCCGCCGGCGCCGGTGCTTGAGCAGTGCCCAGGGCGCGCGGGCCCCGCTCACCTCGGTGCCGGGCTCCGCCGCCGCCTCCGCCGCCGCCTTGGCCACCGGCAGGATGTCCTCGTCGCGGTCCGCGTCGAGCCGGTCGGCGTCCGGCCACAGCCCGAGCGAGGCGCAGAGCGTGGGCAGGACGGCCATCGCGGCCGTCGCGTACCCCTCGGCCGAGGGGTGGTAGTTGTCCGGGCCGAACAGCTCGCGCGGATTCGCCTCGAACTCGGGGCCGAGCAGATGGCCGAGCGACACCGTCCGCCCGCCCTGCTCGACCACCACGATCGTCTGGGCCGCCGCCAGCTGCCGCGAGACGCGCCGGGCCAGGAAGCGCAGCGGCTGGTAGACCGGCTCGACCGAGCCGAGGTCGGGACAGGTGCCCACAACCACCTCGGCGCCCGCCGTACGCAGCCGCCGCACCGCACCCGCCAGGTGCCGCACCGACAGGGTGGGCGGCATCCGGTGGGTGACGTCGTTGGCGCCGATCATGATCACGCAGACGTCCGGGACCCGGGCCTGGTCCGCCAGCAGCAGCGAGACCTGGCGGTCCAGGTCGTCCGACTGGGCGCCCGGCTGCGCCACGTTGCGGAGCGTGACCATCCGCTCGGCCACCGCCGCGAGCCCCGAGGCGAGCAGCGCCCCCGGGGTCTGCCCGGCCCGCCGCACGCCCTGTCCGGCGGCCGTGGAGTCGCCCAGCATGCCGAGCCGCAGCGGGGGCGTGCCGTTGGCGAACGCCACCCCGTACAGCCCGTCGGCGCTCGGCGGGTGCGGGGCGGTGGCACCGCCCACCGAGCGCCTGGCCAGCGCCGCCTCCGCGAGCAGCACACCGACCGCGGCCGTGGCGAGCAGCCCGATGCCGCCCCCGCCGAACGCCGCGCCCGCCGCGATGCGGCGCGCCACCCTCGCCCGTGACCCAGCCGACACCCCGGCCGACACGGTCGACACACTCCCAGCCACCGCCACCTCCTTGGAGCCGTACACCACCTACCTGCCCGGTGACGGGTGTCGCTCAATCCCGCTGTGAGGTGAACGGGCGCTCGCTGTGCGCATACGCTGGCGGGACCATCACGGAGACCCCGGAGACAACGGTGCAATTCCACGACTCGATGATCAGCCTCGTCGGCAATACCCCGCTGGTGAAGCTCAACAGTGTGACCGCGGGCATCCAGGCGACCGTCCTGGCCAAGGTCGAGTACTTCAACCCGGGCGGCTCGGTCAAGGACCGGATCGCCGTGCGCATGATCGAAGCGGCGGAGCAGAGCGGCGCGCTCAAGCCGGGCGGCACGATCGTGGAGCCCACCTCGGGCAACACGGGTGTCGGTCTCGCGATCGTGGCCCAGCAGAAGGGCTACAAGTGCATCTTCGTCTGCCCGGACAAGGTGTCGCTCGACAAGATCAACGTCCTGCGGGCGTACGGGGCCGAGGTCGTCGTCTGCCCGACGGCGGTCGACCCGGAGCACCCGGACTCGTACTACAACGTCTCGGACCGCCTGGTGCGCGAGACGCCCGGCGCCTGGAAGCCGGACCAGTACAGCAACCCGAACAACCCGCGCTCGCACTACGAGACCACCGGTCCGGAGCTGTGGGAGCAGACCGACGGGAAGATCACGCACTTCGTGGCGGGCGTCGGCACCGGCGGCACGATCACCGGCACCGGCAAGTACCTCAAGGAGGTCTCCGGCGGGGCCGTACGGGTGGTCGGCGCGGACCCCGAGGGCTCGGTCTACAGCGGTGGCTCCGGCCGTCCGTACCTGGTCGAGGGCGTGGGCGAGGACTTCTGGCCGACCGCCTACGACCGTGAGGTCACGGACGAGATCGTCGCGGTCTCCGACAAGGACTCCTTCCAGATGACCCGCCGCCTCGCCAAGGAGGAGGGCCTGCTCGTGGGCGGCTCCTGCGGCATGGCGGTCGTGGCGGCGCTGCGGGTGGCGGAGGGCCTGGGCCCGGACGACGTCGTCGTGGTCCTGCTCCCGGACTCCGGCCGCGGCTATCTCTCCAAGATCTTCTCGGACGAGTGGATGGCCGGGCACGGCTTCCTTGAGGAGGCGGGCCCGTCCGCCCGCATCGGCGACGTCCTCGCCGACAAGGAGGGCGCGATGCCCTCCCTCGTCCACATGCACCCCGAGGAGACGGTCGGGGAGGCGATCGAGGTGCTGCGCGAGTACGGCGTTTCGCAGATGCCGATCGTGAAGCCGGGCGCGGGTCACCCGGACGTGATGGCGGCCGAGGTCATCGGCTCGGTGGTGGAGAAGGAGCTGCTCTCGGCCCTCTTCGCGCAGCGCGCCTCGCTCTCGGACCCGCTGGAGAAGCACATGAGCCCGCCGCTGCCGCAGGTCGGCTCGGGCGAGCCGGTGGCCGAGCTGATGTCGGTCCTCGGCGAGGCGGACGCGGCGATCGTCCTGGTCGAGGGCAAGCCCACGGGCGTGGTGAGCCGCCAGGACCTCCTGGCGTTCCTGGCGAAGTAGCCCGCTGACGGGGGGCGCCGCACCTTTCGGGGTGGGGCGCCCCCTTTCCACGTCCGGGCTCCGCCCCGGGCCTCAGCGGGGGCTGATCGCGCAGTCCCCGCGCCCCTGAGG
>NZ_JBJHPC010000348.1:0-7803 GCF_045257485.1 Streptomyces sp. YS-3
GGCGGCGGCCCGAACCCGCCGCCCCGGGCGTCGTGCGGGGCCTGGGGCGAGTACGGCGAGTACGGCGAGTGGGGCGCCTGCGGCGGGTACCGCGGGGCCCACGGCGCCCCGGGCGTGTCCACCGGGTCCCCGGGCCCGCGCCGGGCGAGCACCGGCACCAGCAGCAGACCGGCCGCCAGCTGGAAGAACCACGTCACGATCTGCAGCTGCGGGGCGGTGTCCAAGTCCCCGAAGCGGTCGAGCAGTTCGAACCGGGCGGCAAGCGCCACCCCTTCGGCGCCCACCGCGATGAGGACGGCGGCGGTGATCAGGCCCAGCGGCCGTACGTGGAGGGCCCGCGCCGGGCCGCCGGCCGCGGCCGTCAGCGCGATCACCGCGAGGACCACGGCCATCCAGCCGCCGGGCATCCACAGCAGGGGCAGATGGGCGCCGGTGAACCGGGCCCGGTACTCCTCCCCGGACAGGTTCACGGCCCAGTAGAGCTCCCAGGCGACCGTCACCAGCCCGGCCGCGCCCAGCACCAGCAGCGCGGTGACCGCGGCGCCCGGACCCGGCCGGGCCCGCGCCCCCGGACCGGACACAGGACCGGACACAGGACCCAACACAGCGCCCGGCACCTGGCCGGTCACGGAACCGGGCGCCGGACCGGGCCGGCGTCCGACGGCGGCCGTGATCACCAGGGCGAGCCCGGCCGCCAGCGCCGCGAAGGTGCTGAGCAGGGCCCGCCGGTGCAGATCGTGCAGGGCGGTCGAGTCCGTCCAGTCGTCGTGGTGGAGCACCCACAGCGAGGAGACCCGCAGCAGCGCGGTGACGGCCCCGACGCACCAGAGCACGGCGGTGGCGGAGGGCGAGCGCGGCACGACCGCCGCCGCCACCGCGTAGACCAGCAGGAGGACGGGATCGAGGATGCCGGTGGTGAGCGGGGTGCCGCCGCCGTGCTTGGGCGCGCCGCCCCAGAACCACCCGAGGTCCGCCAGACTCCGGGCCGCGTGGATGTCGCGGCCCACCCAGGCGGCCGTGATCAGCGCGAGCAGGGCACACAGGACGGCACCGGTCAGCCGGGCTCCGGCCGTGAGTGTCTGTGGCTGCCTCATGCCCCTTGCCGTCCCCCCGGTTGGCGTGGCGCGTGCCTGCTGGGCGAATCCTCCACCCGGGCGCTCGGATGGACAAGAGGGGTGCGTGGCAACGGCGTTGAACGGGCGGTCGGCCGGGACGGTCTGACCGCCCCGGCCGGCCTACGGCACCCGCACGGCCGTACGGTGTTCAGCGTGGCGCGTTCGTATATCGGTGTTGCGTCAGTCAAGTTGCCTGCTTGTTAACGAAATTGATGGGCATTTATGGAGCCATGTCGCCCGCTCCGTCGCACTGTCAAGCACGTAGGCGCCTCGATGTGCGAAACCTTGTGCCAAGTTCTCCCGTGATCACACATAAGCACGCTCAGACCTCTTGACGCACATGGCCCGGGCCCATGAATGTTCCGGTCAATCAATGACGCCTTGGGGCGCCGTTCGACTCTCTCGGTGCGGGGGCTATGCGCGATGACGAGTTCAACCCAGGCCGCCACTGAACCAACCGATCCCCTTCCATCCGGCGGGGATCCGAGCACGGGCACGGGACTCAACGCGACCGAACTCATGGGACGCTCTCCCGGCCGCCTCGCGTGGGCGCGGTTCAAACGCGACCGGGTGGGCATCGCCTGTGCCGTCACGGTGCTCGCGTTCATTCTCATCGCCTTCGCGGCGCCCTTGATCGCGAAGCTGTACGGGAAGGATCCCTACCAGCTCTACGGACAGGACCGCGGGCTGCTGAACAGCTACGGAATTCCACTGAAACCCAACGGGGGCGTCGACGCGGACTTCTGGTTCGGTGTCGAGCCGAACCTGGGCCGCGATGTGTTCACGCTGCTGATCTACGGGATCCGGACCTCGCTGTTCATCGCGCTGGCGGTCACCGTGGTCTCGGTGGCCACCGGTGTGCTGATCGGCCTGGTCCAGGGCTATCTGCACGGCAAGGTCGACTACTTCCTGGGCCGGTTCTCGGACCTGATGCTGTCGTTCCCGCAGCAGTTGTTCTTCATCGCCTTCACCCCGGTGATCGTCGCGCTCTTCGTCTCGCCGCGCGACGAAGAGCCCACCTATGTGCGGATCGTGGCGCTGATCCTGGTGCAGTTCCTGCTCGGGTGGATGGTGGTGGGCCGCCTGGTGCGCGCCCAGGTCCTTTCGCTGCGGGAGCGCGAGTTCATCGAGGCGGCGCGGCTCAGCGGTGCGTCGAACTGGCGGATCATTCGAAAAGAGATCTTGCCGAACATCTGGTCGACCGTCCTCGTCCAGTCCACACTCCTCCTCCCGGCCAATGTCACGGCGGAGGCGGGACTTTCCTTTCTGGGCGTCGGCATTCAGCCGCCGACCCCGGACTGGGGACTGCTTTTCCAGTCGGGCGCCTCGTACTTCGAGTCCGACGTCACCTTCATGTTCTTCCCCGGCATCGCGATGCTGATCTTCGTCGTCGCCTTCAACCTGCTCGGGGATTCGGTCCGGGACGCACTCGACCCCAAGACCGTCCGCTGAACCGTCCACATCCTGACAGGCAGGAATCAATGAGAATTCGCAAGGCGCGCTACGCCTCCGCGTTTCTGGCGGTGGGTGCTCTGACACTGTCTGCTGCGTGCAGCAGCGGCGGGGCCGACGACGGCAAGAAACCCGCGGGCGACGACAAGAAGGCGTCGGTGCAGAACTTCGGCCTGGGCACCAAGGCCGACTCCACCGGCCCGGCGGTGCCCGTAGCGGGCGCCAAACCGGGGGGTACGGCCTACGACCTGGACCAGGCGGGCTTCGACTACCTCGACCCCGGCCAGCAGTACGTGAGCGACATGCTCTCGCTCCAGCTGCTCTACAACCGCTCGCTGACCGGCTACAAGATCGACGCCAAGACCGGCAAAACGATTCTGGTGGGCGACCTCGCCACCGACACCGGCACCTCGTCGGACGGCGCCAAGACCTGGACGTACACCCTCAAGGACAACCTGAAGTTCGAGGACGGCACGCCGATCACGTCCAGGGACATCAAGTACGGCATCGAGCGGCTCTTCGCGGACTACCAGACGCAGGGCCCGCAGTACGTCCAGAAGTGGATGCTCGGCACCGACTACCGCAAGGCCTACAAGGGTCCGTACGACGGCAAGGAGCTGCCCGGCACGGCCCTGGCGACTCCGGACGACAAGACCGTCGTGTTCCACTTCAAGGAGCCGCACGCGGACGCCCCGTACGCGATGTCCATGCCCAACGTCTCGCCGGTGCCCAAGGCCAAGGACGACAAGCAGAAGTACAACAACCACCCGGTCGCCTCGGGCCCGTACCGGATCGCGGACTACAAGCCGGGCAAGTCCCTCTCCTTCGTGCGCAACACCAACTGGGACCCCAAGAGCGACCCGATCCGCAACGCCTACCCCGACAAGTGGGAGTTCCAGCTCGGGATCTCCGAGCCGGGTCTGACCAACCGGATGGCCGCCCAGTCCGGGCCCGACAAGTACGCCGTGAACATGTCCGGCTCCGCCGACCCGTCGAAGATGCAGACGCTGACGACGGACTCGCAGTACAAGTCGCGGATCGTCAACGAGTACCAGCCGTACGTCGAGGTCATCAACATCAACACCAAGCGGATCACCAACCCCAAGGTCCGCCAGGCGATCATGTACGCCTTCCCGATGCAGCAGGTCCAGCAGGCCTTCGGCGGCGGCGCGCAGGGCGAGCTCGGCACCACACTGATCAGCCCGACGGTGGCCGGCTGGAAGAAGTTCGACCCGTTCGGCAAGCTCGACAAGCCGATGGGCGACCCGGAGAAGGCCAAACAGCTCCTGAAGGAGGCCGGGGTCACCACCCCGGTCAAGCTCTCCTACGCGTACGCCAACACCCCGCGCTGGCAGAACGTCTCGCTGACCCTGCAGAAGGCGCTGGAGAAGGCCGGCTTCCAGGTGGAGCGCAAGGCCATCGACCCGACCTCGTACTACACGGTGGTCGGCAAGGTGAACACGCCGTACGACATCTACCGCACCGGCTGGGGCGCCGACTGGCCGAGCGCCTCCACCGTGGTCCCGCCGACCATGGACGGCCGCAACCTCCAGGACGGCACCAACAACTACGCGTTCCTGAACGACCCGAAGGTGAACTCCGAGATCGACCGGATCATGGCGCTCACCGACATCAACAAGCAGAACGACGAGTGGCGCAAGCTCTCCGAGTACGTGCTCCAGTCCGACACGTCGCAGATCCCGTTCATCTACGACAAGTACTTCAACCTGCACGGCGACGGCCTCGGCGGCGTCACCTACAACCAGGTCTTCGGCACCATCAACCCGAGCACCATCTTCGTGAAGCAGTAGCAGTGGCGGCCCGGTCCCCGGCCCGCCCACGGGCCGGGGACCGCATACAGACGGAAGAGTCCGATGCTCCGTTTCCTCGTGCGACGACTGCTCGGCGCCGCGGTCATCCTGCTGCTGATCAGCGCCATCACGTACTTCCTCTTCTTCTTCCTGCCCTCCGACCCGGCGCTGCTGTCCTGCGGCAAGAACTGCGACCCGCAGAACGTCGCCCTGATCCGCAAGAACCTCGGGCTCGACCATCCGATCTGGGTGCAGTACTGGCACTTCATGGTCGGCATCTTCGCCGGGCGCGACATGCCCGTCGGCACCTGCCCTGCGCCCTGCTTCGGCTACTCCTTCGCCGACCAGCAGCTGGTGTGGAACACCATCTCCGACCGCTATCCCACGACGCTCTCGCTGGGCGTCGGCGGCGCCGCGATCTTCCTGACCGTCGGCGTCGGCCTCGGCCTGGTCTCCGCCTGGCAGCAGGGCAGGCTCTTCGACCGGGTCGCCAGCGCGGCCTCGCTGCTCGGCCAGTCCGTGCAGATCTACTTCATCGGTCCGATCGCCATCCTGCTGCTCTCCACCAAGATGCACCTGCTCGACCGCGGCCACGACCCGCACTGGACCAGCGACCCGGCCGGCTCGGTGTCGGGCCTGCTGCTGCCCTGTCTGATCCTCTCGGTGATCTTCTGGTCCAACTACAGCCGGCAGACGCGCTCGCTGATGGTCGAGCAGATGTCGGAGGACCATATCCGCGCGGCCCGCGCCAAGGGCATGAGCTCGCGCTACGTCTTCCTGCGGTACGCGCTGCGCGGCGCGATGGCCACCGTCGTCACCATCTTCGGCGTCGACCTCAGCGCGGTGCTCGGCGGCGCGATCATCACCGAGGTCACCTTCGGCCTCCACGGCCTCGGCTCGCTCTCGGTGCAGGCCGTGCTCCGCAGCGACCTGCCGCTGGAGATGGCGGTGATGCTCATCGGCGCCACGATCATCGTCCTGTGCAACATCGTCGTCGACATGGCGTACGCCTTCATCGACCCGCGGATCCGGCTCTCCTGACAGAGCACGTCGACCCTCACGGTCCCGGAACCCCGGGACCCAGGCACCTGCGGAGGAGAACCGTCCGTGAGCACCCTCAGCCAGCCAGCGGCGAAGCCGGCCGCCGACGCGTCCCGCGGCTTCCTCTCGGTCCGTGACCTGTACGTCCACTTCGCCACCGAGGACGGCGTCGTCAAGGCCGTCGACGGGCTCTCGTTCGACCTGGAGCGCGGCTCGACCCTCGGCATCGTCGGCGAGTCCGGCTCGGGCAAGTCGGTCACCAACCTCGCCGTCCTCGGGCTGCACAACCCGCGCAACACCACGATCCGGGGCGAGATCCTGCTCGACGGGCAGGAGCTGACCGGGGCCTCGGAGCGCCGGCTCGCCCAGCTGCGCGGCAAGAAGATGGCGATGATCTTCCAGGACTCGCTCGCCGCGCTCTCGCCGTACTACACGGTGGGCCGCCAGATCGCCGAGCCGTACATGAAGCACATGGGCGCCTCCCGCAAGGAGGCCAGGGAACGGGCCGTGCAGATGCTCGGCAAGGTCGGCATCCCGCAGCCCCGGCTGCGCGTCGACGACTATCCGCACCAGTTCTCGGGCGGGATGCGCCAGCGCGCGATGATCGCCATGGCGCTGGTCTGCGACCCCGAGCTGATCATCGCGGACGAGCCCACCACCGCGCTGGACGTGACCGTCCAGGCGCAGATCCTCGACCTGCTCAAGGACCTCCAGCGGGAGACCGGATCGGCCATCGTCATCATCACGCACGACCTGGGCGTGGTGGCCAAGACCGCGGACCAGGTGATGGTGATGTACGCCGGGCGCTGTGTGGAGCGCGGCACGGTACGGGAGATCATGCGCGCCCCGCGCCACCCCTACACCTGGGGGCTGCTGGGCTCGATCCCCCGGCTCGACTCCCCGGTCGACCTGCCGCTGGTGCCGATCCCGGGCGCCCCGCCGAGCCTGCTCGCGCCGCCGCCGGGATGCCCCTTCCACCCCCGGTGCGCCTTCCCCGGCCAGGTGCCGGGCGGGGCCTGTGGCTCGGTGCGCCCGGCGATCGAGGAGGGCGAGCCGCACGGGGCGGCCTGTCATCTGACGTCCGATCAGAAAACCACCATCTTCGCCGAGCAGATCCGGCCGCGGCTGCGCTGACCCCGAGCAGGAGTCGAGAACACATCATGAGCGAACAGCTGAGCCTCACCAAGGTGCCGGGGCCCCGCGACGAGGGCGGACAGGAGGGCCCGGAGCCCTCCGCGCCGCTGCTGGAGGTGGCCGGGCTCGTCAAGTACTTCCCGATCACCAGCGGTCTCGTCCTGCGACGCCACATCGGGGACGTACGGGCCGTGGACGGCGTCGACTTCACCATCGGGCAGGGCGAGAGCCTGGGTCTGGTGGGCGAGTCGGGGTGCGGCAAGTCGACCACCGGGCGGCTGATCACCCGCCTCCTCGAACCGACCCGGGGCAGCATCACGTACGACGGCCGCGACATCAGCCACGCCTCGCGCAAGGAGCTGGCGCCGATCCGGTCCGAGATCCAGATGATCTTCCAGGACCCGTTCGCCTCGCTCAACCCGCGCCAGACGGTGGGCGACATCGTCTCCAACCCGATGGCCGTCAACGGCATCAGCCCGCCGGGCGGCCGGGAGAAGCGGGTCCGCGAGCTCCTGGAGATCGTCGGGCTCAACCCCGAGCACTACAACCGCTTCCCGCACGAGTTCTCGGGCGGGCAGCGCCAGCGCATCGGGGTGGCGCGGGCGCTGGGGCTGCGGCCCCGGCTGATCGTGGCGGACGAGCCGGTCTCCGCGCTCGACGTGTCGATCCAGGCGCAGGTGGTCAACCTGCTCCAGAACCTCCAGCGGGAGATGGGGATCGCGTTCCTGTTCGTCGCCCACGACCTGGCGATCGTGCGGCACTTCTCGCAGCGGGTGGCCGTGATGTACCTGGGCCGCATCGTGGAGATCGGCGACCGGGACTCCATCTACCACCGGCCCCGCCACCCCTATACGCACGCGTTGCTGTCCGCCGTGCCGGAGGCGGTGGTGGACGACGAGGGGGAGGCGCGCGAGCGGATCCGGCTCGCCGGTGACGTGCCGTCCCCGATCGACCCGCCGTCGGGGTGCCGGTTCCGTACGCGGTGCTGGAAGGCGGCCGAGCGGTGTGCGACGCAGACGCCGCCGCTGGTGCGGCTGGAGGGAAACCGGGAGGGGCATCTGACCGCGTGCCACTTCCCCGAGGAACCGACGGTCGCGGCGCGGGGCGAGGACGTGGTGCTCGATCCCGCGCTCGCCGCGATCGAGGAGGCGACGGATACGGCCCGTTGACCCGAGCGGCCGATGCCTCCGCTTCGGAGCCGGGGCCCGCGTCCGCACACCCCAGCCACCCCCGCGGACGCGGGCCCCGGC
>NZ_JBJHPC010000349.1:0-7791 GCF_045257485.1 Streptomyces sp. YS-3
GGGTAGTCCGGCGTATCCGGGGCAGCACATTCAGCCGTTCCGGAAGGCGCCCTGGGGGGCCGCAGGCCCCTTCAAGGGGCGCGGGGAACTGCGCGACCAGCCCCCACCCAGCCGCAGACGAACCCCCGGCCGGAACCATTCGCGCGCCCCCGCGCGTCCTCGCCCATGTGCAACAGCGTCATGCCCTGGGCAACCCCCCCGTCATCCGGTTCCGCGTGGCGGGCTGCGCTCTTCTTCTCGCGCATCTGGCGCTCGTCGCGTGTCTCACCCTGCGGCCCCGCGACGTCATGTGGGTGACCGCGCCCAACCTCACCCCGCTCGCCGGCATCCGTGCCGACCTGGCGCTCGGCTGGGTCGAGGCGGTGAGCCGGATCGGGCAGGGCCTGCTGCTGCTCGCGCCGCTCGGCGTGCTGTTCCCCCTCGTCGGCGGACGGCTCGACGTCTCCCCCGTCGCCTCCCTCCTCCGTACGACCGCCGCCGCGGCCCTCGTCTCCCTCGGCATCGCCCTGTTGCAGACGTCCGTCCCCGGTCAGGTCGCCGACGTGGACGCGCTGCTCCTGAACACCGCGGGGGCCGCCTTCGCCCATATCGCCGTCGTGCCGGCCGGGCGTCTCGCGCTGCGGCGGCGTCAGGGGTACGGCCCGCGCGTACCGGCGGCGGCTCAGGGTCGTACCCCGACGATTCCCAGGGTCGGGATCGCCCCGTAGTCCGACGCTTTGCCCCGTTCGGGGCGGCAGGGTGGAGGCAGCGAACGACAAGGTGCCGAACGACACGGCACCGGCCTCAGCCCGAAGGAGTCACCATGGCCGCCCTTGCCCGCCCCCGCGACGGACGCATGATCGGCGGGGTGTGCGCCGCGCTGGCACGGCGCTTCGGCACCTCCGCCACCACCATGCGCGTGATCTTCGTCCTCTCGTGCCTGCTGCCCGGCCCGCAGTTCCTGCTCTACATCGCCCTGTGGATCCTCGTCCCCAACGAGAGGACCCAGCGCCCGGCCTGGTGAGCGAGGCCGCCGCCGGACGTCAGCCCAGCACCCGGCGCACCTTCTCCAGCTGCCTGTCCGCCACGTCCCTCGGCACCTCCACCAGCTCCTGCACCCCGCCCCTGGCCGGCGCGCCCAGGTTGATCGTCATGAACCGCACGATCGTCGTGCCGCGGCGCACCACGACGATGTGGACCGGCGTCTCCACGCCCACCTGGGTGGACGACGCGGACCAGCTCACCGACTCGTCGCCGCCGATCCGGTACGGCCGCGCCTTCACGCGCGCGTACGTGGAGGTCGTGGCGCCCAGATCGACCTTGAAGGCGGGGCAGGCGACGATCGCGGCCCGCAGGTCCTTCACCAGTTTCCCGGCGTCGGCGCGCGTGTACGTACTGAGCGACGCCGCGACCGCGAGGCCGAGCCTGCGCTGCGAGCCCAGGCCCCGGTTGACCGTCTCGCGCGCCCGGGGGTTCGGCCGGTCGCCCATGACGTCGGCGAGCGGCTGGCACTGGGGGCGGTCGGCCTGCGGACGGGTCCGGCCCTGGGCGGTGGTGTCGGCGGAGACCTGGTAGCCGGGCACGTCGCCCTGGGCGAGGGCCGTCCGCTGGAGGGCGGTGGCCGGCGAGGGCGAGGAGGCGTGGGAGGCGCGCGCGGCGGCCTTGTCGTCCGAGGCACCCCCCGAGCCGCACGCGGCGGTGAGGAGGAGCGCCGACGCCGACAGCACGGCGAGTCCAGTCGCCTTCACACGCATCGTGGAATTCTACTCACCTGTCAGTTGTCCGCGTACGAGCCGCGATCCTGGCACAGACGCGGCGGGGCGCACACCCGCGACCGGATGTGCGCCCCGCCACAACGCCTCCACGCACCGGCAGGCGGCACGTTCCTGCCATCAGCCCCCGAGGGCGGGCAGCCCGGCGCCGCCGAGCGGCAGGCTGCCGGTGGGCAGGCCGCCCAGGAGGCCGCCCACCGGGTCCGCGCCGGTCGGCGCGGACGCGCCCTTGCCCAGGGCGTGCTGACCGGCGGTCAGCGACTGCGGGGCACCCTTGGGGAGCGTCTTGGCGACACCCTCGACGGGCAGCGTCTTGGTCAGGCCGGACAGGGCGGGGAGCTCGGGAACTCCGGCCACGGCGGGCGCGGCGGAGGCCGTACCGGCGGCAGCGGCGGCGAAGGCGACACCGACAGCGGCGGCACCGAGCGTCTTGACGGCAGACTGCTTCATCTGGAATTCATCCTAGGGAAGGGGATGTGAGCGGCTCTGCAAGCTAGTCAGACCGCCGCTCGCCCCGCAAACACGTGAAACCACGGGAAACGGCCGGGAATTGCGCTCCCGGCCGTGCGGACGATTTTCCCGATCAGCCCATCGGCGGGGTGGAACCCCTGGTCGCGGCGGTCTGCTTGAACAGCCATTCGGATTTCAGCTCGGCGTAGCCGGGCTTGATGACGTCGTTGATCATGGCGAGGCGTTCGTCGAAAGGAATGAACGCTGATTTCATCGCATTGACGGTGAACCACTGCATGTCGTCGAGCGTGTAGCCGAATGCCTCGTTCAGGTGCTCGAACTCCTGGCTCATGCTGGTGCCGCTCATCAGCCGGTTGTCGGTGTTGACCGTGGCTCGGAAGTGGAGCCGGCGCAGCAGTCCGATCGGGTGTTCGGCGTACGAAGCGGCGGCGCCCGTCTGGAGGTTGGAGGTCGGGCACATCTCCAGCGGGACGCGCTTGTCCCGCACGTAGGCGGCGAGCCGCCCCAGCTTCACGGTGCCGTCCTCGGCGACCTCGATGTCGTCGATGATCCGCACCCCGTGGCCGAGCCGGTCGGCGCCGCACCACTGGAGCGCCTGCCAGATCGACGGCAGGCCGAAGGCTTCACCCGCGTGGATGGTGAAGTGGTTGTTCTCCCGCTTCAGATACTCGAACGCGTCCAGGTGGCGGGTGGGCGGGAAGCCCGCCTCCGCGCCCGCGATGTCGAAGCCGACGACGCCCGAGTCCCGGTAGGAGTTGGCGAGTTCGGCGATCTCCAGGGCGCGGGCGGCGTGCCGCATGGCGGTCAGGAGCGCCCCGACGCGGATGCGGTTGCCGTCGGCGCGGGCCCGGCGCTCGCCCTCCCGGAAGCCCTCGTTGACCGCCTCCACGACCTCCTGGAGGGTCAGCCCGTTCTCCAGGTGCTGCTCCGGCGCGTACCGCACCTCGGCGTAGACGACACCGTCCTGCGCCAGGTCCTCGGCGCACTCGGCGGCGACGCGGAAGAGCGCGTCGCGGGTCTGCATGACGGCGCAGGTGTGCGCGAAGGTCTCCAGATACCGCTCCAGGGAACCGGAGTCGGCGGCTTCCCGGAACCAGATGCCGAGCTTGTCGGCCTCGGTCTCGGGCAGGTTGGTGTACCCGGTCTGTTCGGCGATCTCGATGATGGTGCCAGGACGCAGACCGCCGTCGAGGTGGTCGTGGAGCAGCACCTTCGGGGCGCGGCGGATCTGGTCCGGGGTCGGTACGTCGGTGGTCTGGCTCGTCATCTGCGCATGCTAGCCCCTACGCGCGTAGATCACCGGGAGTCGCCCGGTTGCCGATACGTAACAGTGACCGCGCGGACGGGTGGAGTACACCTCGGCTTCTGAGACTGTTCTGCCATGGCACAGCATGCGACTTCCCTGCCTGCTGCCCGGCTCGGACGGGCCGTCGGCGCGACCGGCGCCGGCTCCTCGGTCGGCGGTGTGGTGCTGGTGCTGCCGGACGGCGATCCCGTCTCGGCGCGCCGCCCCTCCTCCCTCGCGTACGCCTCGGCGCTGCCGCTGGCGCGGCGGCTGGCCCGCGCGGGGCGCGACGACGGGCTGGTGGCCCATCTGGTGCGCTACCGGGGCCGGGGCTGGAACGGCGGCGACGCCCGGCTCGCGGCGGACGCCGAGTGGGCCGCGGACGAGGTGGGACGGCGGTACGGGGACGTGCCGGTGTGCCTGGCCGGACACGGGATGGGCGGGCGGGCGGCGCTGCGGGCCGCGGGGCACGAGGCCGTCGACTGCGTGCTGGCGCTGGCCCCTTGGCTGCCGGAGGAGGACGTGGCGGCCGAGCCGGAACCGGTGAAGCAGCTGGTGGGGCGGCGGGTGCTGATCGTGCACGGCACCAATGACGCGCGCTGCGACCCGGAGCTGTCGTTCAAGCTCGCCACGCGCGCGAAGAAGACCAACCGCGACACCTGCCGCTTCGAGGTCCACTCCGACGGGCACGGGCTGCGCCAGCACCGGACGGAAGTCCTGGCGCTGGCCGCCGACTTCGTGCAGGGGTCGCTCTTCGCGCACGCGTACGCGCGTCCCGTCGCCGACGCCCTCGCGGCCCCGCCGCCGCTGGGGCTGCGGATGCCGCTGGCGGCCGGCTTCGGGAAGTCGCTCGGCGGACAGCGGCGGCGGTAGGGCGCTCACTCCGGCAGCAACTGCCCCCGCCGCGACAGCAGGAACGCCTTGAAGGCGGCCACCGGCGGGGTGTCGGGGTGGCCGTCGAGCCAGGCCACCCCGATCTCGCGGACGGCCCGGGGCGCCGTCACCGTCAGCTCGACCACGCCCGGGCGGGCCACCGCGGGCGGCGGCAGCAGGGCCACGCCCAGGCCCGCCGCCACCAGGCCGCGCAGGGTCTCCGCCTCCTCGCCCTCGAAGGCGACCCGGGGCGTGAACCCGGCCCGGTCGCACAGGTCGTCCGTGATGCGCCGCAGCCCGTAACCGGGCTCCAGGGTCACGAACGTCTCCTCGGCCGCCTCCGCGAGCCGCACCCGCTTGCGGGCCGCGAGGCGGTGGTCGTCGGGGACGACCAGACGCAGCCGCTGCTCGTCCAGGCGCCGGGCCACCAGGTCGGGGGCGTCGGGCACCGGCGAGGTGAGGCAGAGGTCGAGGTCCCCCGCGCGCAGCCGCTCGATCATGGCCTCGCCGTAGTTCTGCACCAGCGTGAAGCGGACCCGGGGGTGGGTGACGCGGAACGCCCGGATGAGGCCGGGGACGGTCTCGGAGCCCATGGTGTGCAGGAAGCCGAAGGCGACCTTGCCCGTCGCCGGGTCCGCGTCGGCCCGCACCGACTCGGCGGCCCGCCCGACCTCCGCGAGGGCGCGCTCGGCCGAGCCGAGGAAGGTGCGCCCGGCCGGGGTCAGCGAGACCGTGCGGCCCCGGCGGGCGAACAGGGTGACACCCAGGTCCTCTTCGAGCCGCACCATCGCGCGCGAGAGCGTCGACTGGGGCATACCGAGCTTCTGCGCCGCGCGCGTGACGTGCTCGTGCCGGGCGACCGCGGCGAAGTACGCGAGGCGGGGCGCGAGTACCGCGACCATGTCTTCTTCGTTACTGTTCAATGACAGACACCCGCCTGAGCTGTGCTTATGCGTACGTGGAACGATTATGCGCGCTTCACGCATTGGACGCATGAATCTTCCCGGGCCTACGGTCGAACCATGCCTCCCGCCAGTACCGGGGCACCCGCCACCGTGGGTGCCTCCACCGCGCCGTCCCCCGACCAGCTCTTCCCGGGTGCTCCCGGCTACCGCCGGATGAGCTTCGCGCTCTTCGCGGCCGGGGTCGCCACCTTCGCCCTCCTCTACTCCACCCAGGCCCTGCTTCCGCTGATCTCGGGCGACCTGGGGGTGTCGGCCTCCGCGGCGAGCTGGACCGTGTCGGCGGCGACCGGCGCGCTGGCGCTGTGCGTACTGCCGCTGAGCGCGGTGTCCGAGCGGTTCGGGCGGTCCCGGACGATGACGGTCTCGCTGGCGGTCGCGGTCGGCGTGGGGCTGCTCGTCCCGTTCGCGCCCACCGTCGGCTGGCTGGTGGCGCTGCGCGCGGTCCAGGGCGCGGCCCTGGCCGGACTGCCCGCCTCCGCCATGGCCTACCTCGCCGAGGAGGTGCGGCCCAAGGCGCTCGTCGCGGCGATCGGCCTGTTCGTCGCGGGCAACTCCATCGGCGGCATGAGCGGCCGGATCCTGACCGGCTGGGTGGCCCAGGCCTGGGGCTGGCGCGCGGCGCTGGCGGCGGTCGGGCTGCTGGCCGCCGGGTGCGCGGTGGCGTTCCGGCTGCTGCTCCCGAAGTCGCGCCACTTCCGGGCCGCGCCCCTGGACCCGCGCGCGCTGGCCGCCACCGTGCGCGGCCACCTCGCGGACCCGCTGCTGGTGCGCCTGTACGCGATCGGCGCGCTGTTCATGACGGTCTTCGGCGCCGTCTACACCGTGATCGGCTACCGGCTCACCGCCGCGCCCTTCCACCTCCCGCAGGGCGTGGTCGGCTCGATCTTCCTGGTGTACCTGGTCGGTACGGTCTCCTCGGCGGGCGCCGGGACGCTGGTGGCCCGGCTCGGCCGCCGGGGCGCGCTGTACCTGGCCGTCTCCACCACGGCCGCCGGGCTGGTGCTGAGCCTGCTCGACTCGCTGGCGGCGGTCCTGGCGGGCCTGGTCCTGATCACCGCGGGCTTCTTCGCGGGCCACGCGGTCGCCTCCTCCTCGGTGAGCCGCACCGCGAAGACGGGCCGCGCCCAGGCGTCGGCGCTCTACCAGTCCGCGTACTACCTGGGCAGCAGCGCGGGCGGCACGCTGGGCGCGGTCGCCTTCCACTCCGGCGGCTGGCCCGCCACGGTCCTGCTCGGCCTGCTCGCCGTCCTCGGCGTCGTCTCGGTGACGCTGTACGGCAGCCACGCCGCCCGCACCGAGCGGCGACGCGCCTTGCCACACCCCGTGTGACCTGCTGATACGTCCGCCCGATGCGCGATTGTCAGTGGGCTCCTGTAGCTTCCGAAGAGCTGGAGCACATGGGCGATCTGGGGTGGACGCGATGGGTGATCTGACGGCGGATCCGGCGGCGGCGACGGACCTCGACTCCCGTCTGGAGCAACACCGGACCGAGCTGACGGGGTACTGCTACCGGATGCTCGGCTCGGCCTTCGAGGCGGAGGACGCGGTCCAGGACACGCTGGTGCGGGCGTGGCGTGGTTACGAGAAGTTCGAGAACCGCTCGTCCCTGCGGTCCTGGCTCTACCGGATCGCGACCAACGTCTGCCTGGACATGCTGACCGCCAGCGGCAAGCGGGCCCGCCCGATGGACCTCACGGCCCCGCAGACGGCGTCCTCGGCCGTGCTGCGCTCGCGCCCCGAGGTCACCTGGCTGGAGCCGGTGCCGGACGCGCGGGTGCTGCCGACGGCGGTGGACGACCCGGCCGAGACGGCGGTCGCGCGCGAGAGCGTGCGGCTCGCCTTCGTCGCGGCGCTCCAGCACCTGCCGCCCAAGCAGCGGGCGGTGCTCATCCTGCGCGAGGTGCTCGCCTGGAAGGCGAGCGAGGTGGCCGAGCTGCTCGGCACCACGGTGGCCTCGGTCAACAGCGCGCTCCAGCGGGCGCGTGCGACGCTGGCGGAGTCGGAGCCGCGCGCCTCGGACGCGGCGGACCCCCTCGACGAGGAGCAGCAGAAGCTCCTGGCCCGCTATGTGGCGGCGTTCGAGGGGTACGACATGTCGGCCCTGACGTCCCTGCTGCACGAGGACGCGACGCTGTCGATGCCGCCGTACGACCTGTGGCTGCGCGGCCCCGAGGACATCGTGGCGTGGCATGTGGGTCCCGGGGCCGACTGCCGGGGCTCGCGTCTCGTCCCCACGGTCGCCAACGGGACGCCCGCGTTCGGGCAGTACCGGCCGAGCGGGCCCGGGGGCCGGCACGAGCCGTGGGCGCTTCAGGTCGTGGAGATCGCGGACGGCCGCATAGTCGGCCTCAACGCGTTCCTGGACACGGCACGGTGGTTCCCGATGTTCGACCTGCCGCCGACGCTTGAGGAGGGGTGAGGGCGGGGGGCGTCTGCGGGTGAGTGG
>NZ_JBJHPC010000350.1:0-7789 GCF_045257485.1 Streptomyces sp. YS-3
CTCCTGACCGCCCTCCCTCCCCCTCGGGAATCAGTGCGCCTTGCCGACTGTTCACCATTCAACTACTTTGGATGCTGAGCATCCCCCCGAGGAGGGCCGTCCCATGCCTGCTGTGACCGTCGAAAACCCGCTCACCCTGCCGCGCGTGACCGCGCCGGAGGGTGCGGTGCCGCGTCCCGTGCTCACCGTGAGCACGGCGCCGGCCGGCTTCGAGGGGGAGGGGTTCCCGGTGCGGCGCGCGTTCGCCGGGATCAACTACCAGTACCTGGACCCGTTCATCATGATGGACCAGATGGGTGAGGTGGAGTACGCGCCGGGCGAGCCCAAGGGCACGCCGTGGCACCCGCACCGGGGCTTCGAGACGGTGACCTACCTGATCGACGGCACCTTCGTCCACCAGGACAGCAACGGTGGCGGCGGCACGATCATGAACGGCGACACCCAGTGGATGACGGCCGGGTCCGGTCTGCTCCACATCGAGGCGCCGCCGGAGTCCCTGGTCACCTCGGGCGGCCTCTTCCACGGCCTCCAGCTGTGGGTGAACCTCCCCGCCGCCGACAAGATGATGGACCCGCGCTACCAGGACATCCGGGGCGGCCAGGTCCAGCTGCTGACCTCGCCGGACGGCGGCGCGCTGCTGCGGGTGATCGCGGGGGCGCTGGACGGCCACGAGGGGCCGGGGATCACGCACACCCCGATCACGATGATCCACGCGACGATCCGGCCCGGGGCGGAGGTCACGCTGCCGTGGCGCTCGGACTTCAACGGGCTGGCGTACGTGCTGGCCGGGCGGGGGTCCGTGGGTGCGGGGCGCCGGCCCGTGCGGATGGGGCAGACCGCCGTCTTCGGCGACGGCGGATCGCTGACGGTCCGGGCGGACGAGCGGCAGGACGGGAACACGCCCGACCTGGAGGTCGTGCTGCTGGGTGGGCGGCCCATCCGGGAGCCGATGGCGCACTACGGGCCGTTCGTGATGAACACGCGGGATGAGTTGCAGCAGGCGTTCGAGGACTTCCAGAAGGGACGGCTGGGCACGGTCCCGGCGGTGCACGGGATGTGAGTCCCCTGCCCGCACCCCACCTTTGTCCGCGGGCCGTGGCGGGGCGGACGTGGTGAGCTGGGGGTGTGGAGCGTGCGCACCTACTTCCCGAAGGCGCGCGGCGCCTTGCCGCCTGGTGTGTCGTCGTGCTGCTCGTCACCGGTGTCGCCGCCGTCGCCGTCTGGCTCTGTGTCGTGTTCAAGACCGCCGTCACCCCCGTCCTGCTCGCCCTGCTGGGCACGGCCCTGCTCGGGCCCGTCTTCCGGCAGCTGCTGAAGCTGCGGATGAGGCGCTCGCTCGCCGCGGGGCTCACCTGCGTCGCCCTCGTGGCGGTGGTCGGCGGCGCCGGATACGTCGTCGTCAGCGCCCTCATCGACACCGGGGACCAGATCATCGAGTCGCTGCGGCAGGCCGGCCGTTGGCTCGCCGACCACTTCGGGGTCGCCGGCGGCGACGGCGTCTCCAGCCTCGCCGACAACGCCAAGCCGCTGCTCGGCAAGTTCGGCGCCACCGCCGCCTCGGGGCTGCTCACCGGCCTCAGCATCGTCGGCTCGCTCATCGCGACCGGGGTGCTGT
Source organism: Streptomyces sp. YS-3 (assembly GCF_045257485.1). NCBI lineage: Bacteria > Bacillati > Actinomycetota > Actinomycetes > Kitasatosporales > Streptomycetaceae > Streptomyces > Streptomyces sp. YS-3. The sequence goes on from NZ_JBJHPC010000350.1 coordinate 1,616, forward strand.
CGCTGCTGCTGACCTTCTTCTTCCTGAAGGACTCCGACCGGGCCGTCCACCTGGCCCACTCCCTCGCCCCGCGCGGCACCGGACCCGTCGTGGAGGCCATGGCCCGGCGGGCCTTCGAGGCCGTCGAGGGGTTCATGCGGGGGACCACGATCATCGCCCTCATCGACGCCCTGTGCATCACCGTCGGGCTGCTCGTGCTGCGCGTGCCCGGCGCGGTGGGGCTCGGCGCCCTCGTCTTCATCGGCGCGTACATCCCCTACCTGGGCGCCTTCGTCTCCGGCGCGGTCGCCGTCCTGGTGGCGCTCGCCGACCGGGGGTTCGGGATCGCGCTGTGGACGCTCGGGGTCGTCCTGGCCGTACAGCAGCTGGAGGGGCACATCCTCCAGCCGGTGATCCAGAGCCGGACCGTGCAGATGCACCCGGCCATGGTCATGATCGCCATCACGGCGGGGGCGAGCGTCGCGGGGCTGCTCGGGATGCTGCTCGCCGTGCCCGTCGCGGCTGCCGCCTTCGGTGTCCTCGGCGAGCTGCGCGGGCGCTACTCCGCGGGGGAGTCCCCGTCGGGCCCCTCGTAGAGCTCGAACCAGATCGACTTCCCCTCGCCCCGGGGGTCCACCCCCCACCGGTCCGCCAGCATCTCCATCAGCACCAGGCCCCGCCCGCTGGACGCCATCTCGCCGGGGCGGCGCTTGTGCGGCAGGTCGTCGCTGGTGTCGGCCACCTCCACGCGCAGACAGCGGGCGCCGGGCGTGCCGGTGGCCTCCGCGACCAGGAGCGCGTCGCCGTCCGTGTGGACCAGGACGTTGGTGACCATCTCGGAGACCATCAGGACGGCCGAGTCCACCTGCTCGTCGTCGGCCCAGTCGTGCAGCAGCTCGCGCAGCTGGCGGCGGACCCCGGCGATCCGGTGCGGCTCGGCCTGGGCGACGGTCACGGCGGTGCGGCGGGCCGGGACCGTCCGGGTGCCCGGGCCCGTACCGCAGCCGCACACGTCGCTGTTGCGGCACAGCAGCAGTACCGCGATGTCGTCCTCGCGGCGGTCGGCCAGCGGCCCCACCGTGTGGTGCGAGGAGGGGCCGTGCACCGCCTGGACCAGCGCGTCCGCCAGCTTCTCCAGACCGTCCCCGGTGTCCTCCTCCAGGACCGGCCGCAGCCGGGTCCAGCCCGAGCCCATGTCGTGGCCGCCGGTCTCGATCAGCCCGTCCGTGCAGAGCATCATCGTCTCGCCCGGCTCCAGGACGAGCCGGGTGGTCGGATAGTCCGAGTCCGCCTCGATCCCCAGGGGCAGCCCGCCGGAGGTCTGGCGGATCAGCGCGGTGCCCTCGGCCGTACGGATGACGGGGTCGGGGTGGCCGGCCCGGGCGATGTCGAGGGTGCCCGTGGCGGGGTCGACCTCGATGTAGAGGCAGGTCGCGAAGCGCGGATGCTCGTCGCCCGCCTCGTAGGACTCCCCGTACGACTCGGTGATCCCGTACAGGAAGCGCGAGGCGCGCGAGAGGACCGCGTCGGGGCGGTGGCCCTCGCTCGCGTACGCCCGCAGCGCGATGCGGAGCTGGCCCATCAGCCCCGCGGCCCGTACGTCATGGCCCTGGACGTCCCCGATGACCAGGGCGAACCGGCCGGACGGCAGGGGGATCATGTCGTACCAGTCACCGCCCACCTGGAGGCCGCCGCCGGTCGGCACATAGCGGGCGGCGACCGTCATACCGGGGATGTCGGGGCCCAGGGTCGGCATCATCGAGCGCTGGAGCCCCAGCGACAGCTCGCGCTCGGACTCCGCCTCGCCCGCGCGGGCCAGCGCCTGGGCCAGCATCCGCGCCACCGTGGTGAGCACCGACCGCTCGTCGGGTGTGAACGCCACGGGGTGCTTGAAGGCCGCCATCCAGGTGCCCATGGTCCGCCCCGCCACGATCAGCGGCAGGAACGCCCAGGACCTGCGGTCGAAGCGCCGGGCGAGCGGCCAGGTGGCCGGGTAGCGGCGGCGGTACTCCTCGGGGCTGGAGAGGTAGATGGCCCGCCCGTTCCGTACGACGTCCGCCGCCGGGTAGTCGGTGTCCAGCGGCATGTCCGCGAAGGGGCCGTCGTCGCCGGGGTTGTGCCCGTGGTGGCCGATGATCGACAGCCGGTCGCCCGCCACCCCGAAGACGGCGAGACCGTCCGGGGAGAAGCCCGGCATGGACAGCGAGGCCGCCACCCGCAGCACCTCGGCCGTGGAGCGGGCCTCGGCCAGCGCCCGGCCCGCGTCCAGCAGGAACGCCTCCCGCGAGCGGCGCCAGTCGCCGGTGACGGGGGTGTGCGCGGCGATGGAGGGCTGCGGCTCCGCGACCTCCTGGAGGGTGCCGATCAGGACGTAGTCCACGCCCTCGGCGGTCTCCTTGCGCAGCGGCTTGGAGCGGCTGCGTACGGTCCGCAGCACCCGCCCGTTCTCGTCCATGATCCGCATCCGGGCCTCGGCGAGGGTGCCCTCCGCGACGGCCAGGGCCACGATCTGGTCGACCTCGTTCCAGTCGACCGGGTGGAAGCGGGAGCGCACGGCGGCCTCGGAGAGCGCCACCCGCTCAGGGGGCAGGCCGAGGAGGCGGGCGGCCTCGGCGTCGAGCGTGACCGTTCCGGACGCGTTGTCCCAGCGCCACAGCCCGGTGGCGATCGCAGCCAGGACGTCCTCGGTGCGCATGATCCCCACTCTAGGCAGCCCGTTTTGTACCGGCGAGAGCTGCTGGGCCCGGCCGGTAACCTGGAGGGACTGTTTCCCGCCTGTCACGCGAAGAACTGGATGAAGAAATGCACCGGTACAGGTCCCACACCTGCGGCGAGCTCCGCGCCAGCGACGTCGGCACCGACGTACGGCTGAGCGGCTGGCTGCACAATCGCCGAGACCTGGGCGGCATCCTCTTCATCGATCTGCGCGACCACTACGGCATCACCCAGCTGGTCGCCCGCCCCGGCACGGCCGGCGCGGAGGTCCTGGACAAGCTCTCCAAGGAGACCGTCGTCCGGATCGACGGCAAGGTCGTCTCGCGCGGCGCGGAGAACGTGAACGCGGACCTGCCGACCGGTGAGATCGAGATCGAGGTCGGCGAGGTCGAGGTGCTCGGCGCGGCCGGCCCGCTGCCGTTCACGATCAACGCCGAGGACGGCGTCAACGAGGAGCGGCGCCTTGAGTACCGCTTCCTCGACCTGCGCCGCGAGCGCATGCACCGCAACATCATGCTGCGCTCGGCCGTCATCTCGGCGATGCGCCACAAGATGACCGCGCTCGGCTTCAACGAGATGGCGACCCCGATCCTCGCCGCGACCTCCCCCGAGGGCGCCCGCGACTTCGTCGTCCCCTCCCGGCTGAACCCCGGCAAGTTCTACGCGCTGCCGCAGGCCCCGCAGCAGTTCAAGCAGCTGCTGATGATCTCCGGCTTCGACCGCTACTTCCAGATCGCGCCCTGCTTCCGCGACGAGGACGCCCGCGCGGACCGCTCGCCGGGCGAGTTCTACCAGCTCGACGTCGAGATGAGCTTCGTCGAGCAGGAGGACGTCTTCCAGCCGATCGAGAAGCTCATGACCGAGCTGTTCGAGGAGTTCGGCGGCGGACGCCACGTCACCTCGCCGTTCCCGCGCATCCCGTTCCGCGAGTCGATGCTGAAGTACGGCAACGACAAGCCGGACCTGCGCGCCCAGCTGGAGCTCGTCGACATCACCGATGTCTTCGAGGGCTCGGAGTTCAAGGCGTTCGCGGGCAAGCACGTGCGCGCGCTGCCGGTGCCGGACGTCGCGGGCCAGTCCCGCAAGTTCTTCGACGGCCTCGGTGAGTACGCGGTGGAGCACGGCGCCAAGGGCCTGGCCTGGATCCGTGTCGGCGAGGACGGCGCCTTCACCGGCCCGATCGCCAAGTTCCTCACCGAGGAGAACACCAAGGTCCTCACCGAGCGTCTCGGCCTCGCCGCCGGGCACGCCGTCTTCTTCGGCGCGGGCGAGTACGACGAGGTCTCCAAGATCATGGGCGCGGTCCGCGTCGAGGCCGCCAAGCGCTCCGGCCACTTCGAGGAGGGCGTCTTCCGGTTCTGCTGGATCGTCGACTTCCCGATGTACGAGAAGGACGAGGAGACCGGGAAGATCGACTTCTCCCACAACCCCTTCTCGATGCCACAGGGCGGCATGAAGGACCTGGAGGAGAAGGACCCGCTGGACATCCTCGCGTGGCAGTACGACATCGTCTGCAACGGCATCGAGCTGTCCTCCGGCGCGATCCGCAACCACGAGCCCGACATCATGCTGAAGGCGTTCGAGATCGCGGGGTACGAGGCGGAGACCGTCGAGCGCGAGTTCGCGGGCATGCTGCGGGCGTTCCGCCTCGGCGCCCCGCCGCACGGCGGCATCGCCCCGGGTGTGGACCGCATCGTGATGCTGCTGGCCGACGAGCCCAACATCCGCGAGACCATCGCGTTCCCGCTCAACGGCAACGCGCAGGACCTGATGATGGGCGCGCCCAGCGAGCTGGAGGAGTCCCGGCTGCGCGAGCTGAACATCCAGCTGCGCAAGCCGGTCGCCGCCAAGGGCGCGGAGAAGTAGACACGCCGGAGCAGTCCGCTTCGTAGGGCGAAGGGCCCGGATTCCCCGCGGATCCGGGCCCTTCGCCGTGTCCGGGCGCGTGCCCGGGTGCGTATACGGGTTCGGATCCGGGGCAACCGGCCGGGCAACCCACCGCGTTCGACAGATGTGAGAGCACGGACGGACAGACGAGGACACAGCGATGGCCCCCGGAGGACCCGACGGATTCGAGGAGTTCGTCGCCGCCCGGGGACCCCGGCTGCTGCGGGTGGCCTGGCTGCTGACGGGCGACGCGCATCTGGCGGAGGACCTGCTGCAGACCGCGCTCGCCAAGGTGTGGCCCAAGTGGCACCGGATAGCCGACGCCCACCCCGAGGCGTATGTGCGCAAGACCCTGGTGACCACGTACACCTCCTGGTGGCGCCGGCGCTGGCGGGGCGAGGTCCCGCACGGCGAACTCCCGGACGCCGCCGGGTCCTTCGACGCGTACGAGGGGGTGGACCTGGAGCAGTCGCTCGCGGCGGCCGTCCGCGCGCTGCCCGCCCGCCAGCGCGCGGTGGTGGTGCTGCGCTACTTCGAGGACCTGGGCGTGGACGACACGGCGGCGGTGCTCGGCTGTACGCCGGGCACGGTCAAGAGCCAGGCCGCCAAGGCCCTGCGCACCCTGCGGGGACTGCTGCCCGTACTGGTCGAGGAGCGCCGTGACTGACGACGCCCTTCCCGGCCCCGCCGGGCCGGACGACGACGAGCAGGCGCTGCGGGTGCTGCTGGAGCGGGCCGTGCCCCGGCTGCCGGTCCCCGCGAGCCGGCTGGACAAGGTGCGCGAGCGGCTGGCGCGGCGCAGGCGCCGCCGGGCCGCCGGAGGCGCCGCCGCCGCGGTGGTCTCGCTGGTGGCCGCGGGCGCGCTGCTGCCCGACGCGCTGCGCACCGACACCCAGCGGGTGCCCCCGGCCGCGCTCCCGCAGGGACTGACCGGACCCACCGGCGTACGGGTCTCCTTCCCGGCGATCGGCGGTCTGACGCTGCGGCTGCCCGCGTCCTGGGACGCGCTGCGGCTGCCCGACGGCGTGGGGCAGAAGACCAACACCCTGCCGGACGGATATGTGGCCGCGCAGCCGCTCAAGCCGTACGAGGAGGCCTGTTCGCCGCCGGAGAAGTCCGACGGGTCCGGGGTGCTGTGCGAACCGCTGGACCGGCTGGTCCCCGGGGGCCTGCTGCTCTCGCTGTGGGCGCTGCCGGGCGGCCGGGACGGCGCCGAGGCGCTGCCCCCGGGGACGCCCCTGGAACGCGCCCGCGATGTACCGCCCGGCTGCCGCCGGATGGGGGCCACCTCCTACTACACGACCACGCGCGCGACACCGGACGCCGCGACGGTGCTCTACGCCACCCTGTGCGCCGACGGCACCGACCCCGGACGGCGCGCCGCCGAGGTCCGCGCCCTCCTGGACGGCGCGACCTACGACACCGCCACCCCCGACACCGCCACGCCCGCGCAGAACCCCACCTCCGAGGGGAGACACCCGTGACCGCCGCTCCCGCCCGCCGCCCCGCGAAGAGAGGTCCCGCCCGGGGCGCCTGGGCCGCCCTGGCCCTCGCGGCGCTGCTGCTCACCGGCTGCGGCCAGGGCGGCGAGGG
>NZ_JBJHPC010000036.1:0-25654 GCF_045257485.1 Streptomyces sp. YS-3
CTTCAGGGGAGCATAGGCGCGACGGGCGACATAAGCGCTGAGGAGGGGGAGGGATCGGTGGATGGTGGGCACCGCGGCCTCCAGGTCGAGGCCGAAAAGGATCCGGGCAACGGTATGCAGGGCGAGCCGGTTCATCTCTTGGACGAGGTCGACTGTCCGGTCCTCGACTGCTCGCCACCGGGCGGCGATCAAATCGGCCTCGATGGTCATCGCGGTGGCGTAACCATCCACACGGCGTTTGTTGAACAGAGGTTGGACAAGGCGACGCTGGCGCACGTAATCGGTGTCCTGGCTGGTGAGCAGGCCGTTGCCGAACGTCTGACGGATCTCCTCGTACAAGGGGTGATCTTTACGGAAGTTGGCGGCCTGGGTGCCGAGGACCTGCTGGATACCTTCGGGTGAAAAGACAGCGTAGAAGACACTGCGGAGTCCGGGGGGTCCAGCCGTCAAGCGAACCACGTCGCCGTGTTCTCGCTGGGCTTTCATGAAGGTGCCCAGAGGGTCGCGGCGGAGGTCGAGGAGCGAGCCGATCACGGGGAGGCCTGCGAGCTCCGGCGGCGCGGACGGGGCGTCGAGGCATTGGGGGATGGGTTGGGGTGAGCGATTGATCACGGACATGATCGGATTCCTTTCCAGCTGGCCGCACGTCATATCGCGGTCCGGTTTGGGACTGTCGGGGCTTGATATGGCGTCTCCGCCTGGACTGCTTGTATGTGCTCCTGGTGATCGTGACGGAGAAGCTGAACACTTGGCCGAGAGGCCAAGGGTGACCGAACGCTTCTCGTTCCGAGACACCGTCATGGGTAACCCCCCACCGGGCTGCCCTCCAGTTCGCCCGGAACTCAGCCGACTCGAACCCCCTTGCTACGGCGACGATTTGGAATGGGTCTGTCCGTGACAGTTACTGTGGTCCCTAGGTGACGGTGATCTGTGCCGTTTTCGGTCACTTAGCCCTTTCGATCCCTGCCAGACTCTCGAGTTCGCGGGGGAAGGAATCGGTCAGCGCACGGGCGTGACCGGAGACGGTGTTGCTGATCGTGCACAGCGTGAATGTGCCTGAGCAGTTCATGAGGGAAACGGCGATGCCTCCGGGGGGTGGCATGACAGGGCAGGGAATCACGCTCGTGAGAGGCCTGCCGTCCAGGGACCATGTGCCCCGAGGCCATCGGAAGGCCGGGCAGCTCACAGGGAGGGCGCCGGGCCTGTTGCCCCAGGCAGCGATGGCGCGCAACGCCCATGGTCCCAATTTTGCTGCTGCGTCGATGCCTTGAGCGGCAGCTTCGGGCTTGTACTTGCCCAGTACGCCTTGGCAGGCAGTCAGCCGCTCTCGAGGATCGCTGGTGTCCACGGGCAGGGGAAACCGCACAAGAGAGACCATGTTGCCGAGCACCTCGGCTTCTTGCCGAGTGCGCAGATCTACGGGGAAGCAGCCGTACAGAGGACGTGGGGCGCCTGGCCATCGGTCTGGCTCGCCGTGGACATGGCGCAAGGTGCCGGACACGCCGGCCAGCAGAACCTCGTTGAGGGTCGCTCCGAGACCGGGCAGGGCCCGGCGTGCGGACCGGATCATCTCCGCGTCAATCTCTGCCCAGGCGAGGTCGGGTTGTGGCGCGCTGCCAAGGTTCACGGGGAGAGTCCGTCCCAGGCGGAGGCCGGTGCTCTGCCGAGTGGAGTCTGTGCTCGGCTGTTGCGCCCGTTCAGCGCTCAGCGGCACGCGCCGGGGCGCCCCCGATGCCTCACCGTCTCCATCGAACACACAGCCGTCGCCGTCCAGGAGTCGGGTAGCCAGGTGCAGCAGGGACTGTCCATCCAGCAGCGCATGATGGGCCGTCAGTACGAGGGCGAAGTGACTGTCGTCCACCTGTCGCACAACCCGCAGCTGCCAGGGAGGCAGCCCTTCGGGGAATGGACGGGTGATCAGCTCGCGGAGCAGCGCGGTCAGCCGCAGCGGGTCCTTCGCGCAGTCAACACTGAGGATGTGCCGCCGGGGATCGAGGCAGTCCGCCCGTTGCCAGTGATGGCGGCGCAGCCAGCCGAGTCGCTCCGGCGAGCTCAGAACCTGCCGCAACCGTGGAAGCCGGCCCCAGCGCTGAGCCACCCGGTCGTACAGACTCTCCTGGTCTGGCGGCTCGCCTGCAAAGAGAGCTGCAAGCGCGATAGTCGAGGGAACGCCTCGCCGACTGCACGACAACTCGTCGGTCGGCGCGAGCGCTGACTCCACGTTCATGGTTTTGGCGACCACCCTTGTATGAGGTCCGGGTTTCGAACTGCAGCTTGATTGGGCAGGCAGAGTTTGGTTGGTGCGGATTCACCCATTGTTGAGTTATTGAAGGTGTGGAACTCGATGGAAACTTCGGTCCGCGACCCCGTCGGGTGGCAGTGGCATCCGTTCGAGGCGGACAAACCGGAGCTCCGGTCCTCTGTGACTCACTCGCTCACCACTCCACGAGCAGTCGGGAAAGACCTCGTGTGGCCAGGCCTTCCTTCCATACCACGGGCCTGCCTGGCCCGGCGGCCAGTCGCAGGGCAGGGAACCGCCGTAGCAGCTGAGCGAGGGCGACCTGCAATTGCAGCTTGGCCAGCGTTGCTCCCAGGCACCGGTGCGCACCATGACCGAACGTCAGATGGGGAACGGCACGCCGGTCGGGCGCGTAGCTTTGCGGCCTGGTGAAGACTTTGCCGTCCCGGTTTCCGTGCATGAGCGAAACAACGACGGCCTGGCCGGCAGCGACTATGACCGTACCCAGTCGAACCGGTTCAGTTGCCACCCGGGCGAATGTCACCGGTGTGGCAGGCGTCAGTCTGAGTAGTTCATCGACCGCCAGGGGCAGTAGCTCCGGGTTCCCGCGCAGCCGCTCGTACTCAGCGGGGTCGGACAGAAGTGCATGAGCTGACAGCCCGATTTGGCCGGCAGTCGTTTCATACCCGGCCATGAGCAAGGTGAGGCCTATGGTGACAAGTTCAGACAGCGACAACTTACCCTGGTCGTGCAATCGGACCATGCTGGTGAGTAGATCATCGCCCGGGCTCTCTCGCTTGCGCCCGGTCAGCGTGGCCATGAAGCCGACCAGCTCGACACGACGCTGCAGACTCTCCTTGCTGGTGTTGCTCGTGATGTCGAAAAGCACTTCCACCAGGTCGCGGAAGCGTGCGTCTTCGTGCGAGGGGATACCGAGAAGTGAGCACAGCACACCGCTCGCCAGCGGCAGAGCCAGCCCTCCGATGAGGTCCCCGGGCGGTCCCATGGCGACCATCCTGTCGATGTGCTGAACGACCAGCCGCTCGATGGATGGGGCCATGAGGTCCACGCGCGGGCGGGTGAAGGCTCCCATCACCACTCGCCTCAACCGCTGATGTTCAGTGCCTTCCATGCTGACCATCGAATCCGGGGCAGGCTGAACCGCCATAAACTTCGGGGAATGGTCCTTGACTGCCTCGATCCGGCTGAACCTCTTGTCGGCCAGCACCAGCCGCCCCAGTTCATAGCCACGCACCAGCCAGACCATGTCGCCGGACGGCGCCTCAAATGGAGTAACGGCCTCTGTGCTGTTTTCCATAAACGTCGGCAATGGCCCCAACTGGTCCAGTCCGAACCGCCTCTGCGTCATCCACGGTCCTTCCTCGACGTGCGCAGCGCACCCTCGCGCAAGCATGAGTCGATCACGGCCCGATCCCTGCGGCTGGTCACGGCTCACCTGCCACCGATTTTCACACCTGCGGCCCCTTTGGGTCATTTACGATCCCGAGGTGCTGCAGTGTTGCGCGCGATCGGTCGACCGCCCGGCGCCTGTGCTGGAAATCGGTTCTCAATCTGAACGGCAGAGAGGATATGTGCCACATGCCGAGACGAACTTGAGGATTCAGCCCGCGGATTGAAAGACGAGGGACACGTTGTGGCCGCCGAATCCCATGGAGTTACTGACAGCTGTTTCAACGACCTGGGGCCGCGCTGACTTCATAACCAAATCGATGTCGAATTCCGGCGACAGCATATCGACGTTGGCTGTAGGAGGCACAATGGACCGTTCGATGCTCAGCACCGTAAGCGCCGCCTCGACTGCACCTGCGGCACCGAGCGTATGCCCAACTGCTCCTTTGGCGGATGTCACACTCACGCCGTGACCGAACATCCGACTGATCAAACTTGCCTCAGCGGCATCGCCCTTGACGGTCGACGTGCCATGAGCATTGACGTGGTCGACGTCTCGGGGCGTGAGGTCGGCGTCAGCCAATGCCGCAGCAACCGCACGCTCAGCAATTTCGCCTTCAGGGTGAGGTGAAGTGGGATGCAACGCGTCGGTACTCATTCCGCACCCCGTCAGCAGTGCACGCGCACGGACGCCCCGGGCCTCAGCCTGGACCTGCCGCTCAAGCACCAGGACTGCAGCCCCTTCGCCGATAACAAGGCCGTCACGGTCTGCGGCGAAGGGGCGCGAGGCAGCTTCTGGTTGGTCCGTCCTGCTGGACAGTGCGCCAAGCCGCTGAAGTCCGGCAACGATCAGGGGTGTGACAGCAGCGTCCGTACCACCTGCAAGAACAATGTCGCAGTACCCCGCATGAAGCCAGTCACGGGCGACGGCCAGCGCGCTCGCACCCGAGGCACAGGCGGTCAAGGGGGCAAGGCTCGGACCGCGAGCACCGTAGGCGATTGCCACCTCGCCAGCCGCCATGTTTGCCAGCATCGTCGGCAGGAGCGCTGAGGACACGGCGTCGGCCCCGGCCTGCCGCAACTGCGTTATTCCGGTCTCCCAGTTGCGTGCGCCGCCAAAAGCGCATCCGATAGCCACTCCGACACGTGCTCCGTCCCATGCACCCGGGTCCAGCCGGGCGTTCTGCAGCGCCTCACCTGCTGCCACGAGGGCCATCTGTACGGAGCGATCCTGACGCCAGAGTTGTCGCGCAAGACGACGGTCGGCGATGGTGAACTCAGGTACGCGGCAACTGATGTTGATTGCCGAACTCGCTAGCTCCTCGTCATGCGCCGCCATGGAATCGCCGCGACAAATCCTGCGCCAGGTGTCTTCGATCCCGATGCCGGCCGGAGTGAGCGCGCCCAAGCCTGTCACCGCAATGGTCTGACGACTCATGGAGTTGCTGCGGTTTCCCAGGAGGTTTCCAGCGCGGTGGCAATGTCCAACAGCGTTGTATCCAAAGTGAACTGTTCTTCACTGAACGGCGCACCGGTCTGATCCCGGAGGGTGATCATGAATTCAACCCGGCCAAGGGAATCCAGATCAACATCCTCCAACGTGACGTCGGGTGACAGCTCTGATTCTGGGATCCGGAACTTCTCTGTCAAGATCCCCACAAGAACATCGTATGCTTTGCTCATCGCGTCCCCTAAGACGACTCAAGCTAGTACTCTGCATGGCCAAGCTATCACCTTATGTCCCATTCGCTCGGACCCCGCGAGCGTAGCTCGTGTTGGCGACTATTGGCGGGACATTGGCTGCGGTGTGCGGTCGAGATCACCGGTCCATCAGAGGTAACCGGAAGGGGTGTTTAGACCGGACATTACTGGGCGCTCGCGTTGGTCACCTTGATTCCTCGTCTCTGCTGGCCGTTGCTCCGGTCTGCTGTGGGCGGGTTGGTGCGCTTTGACTGGTGGACTGGCGTTGGGGGCTGAGGTGAAAAGGTCTGGTTCGACGTAGGCGACGTCCCTGCGGCATACCGGTGGCCTTTCTGTCGCCCAGGCCGGTGGTGGTGCGCTCGATGAGCACGGCCCCCATCGCGTGGGGGAGTCGGCCTGTTCGGCCGGGAAGTGGGTGACTTCGCAGCCCTTGTCGCGCATCGCGCTGAGGGGCCACTGTGCCGGTCTCGGGGCGGAACACCGACAACAGGTGCAGTTGTTTGCCCTCGGCTTCGATCGCGCCGCACACAATCTTGCCCAGCAGGGCGGGAGGGGCGCCGCGTTCCCAGCGTACGGTCGCGGCGAGCTGGCGCGCGCCGCACATGACTGCCGTGGCGGCGGCCGACAGCAGGCCGGTGAGTGGGTAGCGGCAGACTTGCCTGCGGCGCGGATCCGGTACGAGCGTCAACGCGTCCAGCAGTGTCATAACCTCCCCGGATTCGACCAAAGTGCTCTAACCAAAGGCGGCTTCGAGGGCACCGAGGGTGCGGGCGAGATCCTTGATCAGGCAGGTTGGCATCTGGGCACGGTTCCTTCGGCTCACACTTTGAGTCCACGTGATCAACGATGGCCGTGCCTGCTGCGACAGCGGTACTGTCAACACCCCGCCGTGAACCGTGACCTCATCCCGCGATCCCAAAACGCACGCACACTGCCACTCGTTGGGGCGGCTGCATGTGCTAGGCCGACGCCAGATCGATTTCGCGGGCGGGGTGGCCGAGGTGGCGCAGGTGCCAGAGGTAGAACTCGGTGAGATCTGCGGTGTCGAGGGTCCAGGTGGTCAGTGCCGGGGTCGGCACGGCGGCGTGCAGCCTGCTCTGATCGAAGACCTTGGTTCCCGTCCAGTACGACTGGTAGAAGTCCATCTGACGTTCAATCAGGCGGTCGATTCCGGTGAAGGCCGTTCCGTCGAGGCAGTACTGCGGTGGTTCGAGGCCGACCAATTCGCAGATCAGGTCAAGGTTCGAGCCGAGTGGCAGCGGGGTCGGGTGGGTGAGGTGGAAGATGCCCGTGGCGTCGGTCAGGCCGAGTGACACGGCGTCGGCGACGACGAGGTCGACGGGGACGAAGTTGATCGGGACGGTGGGATCGGCCCGTAGTCGTACCCGCAGGTCGACCGTCGTGCCGGCGCGGGCCAGCCTGCGTTGCAATCGCGCAAGGCGGTCCTGGACCGAGTAGGCGCCGCTCAGACCTCCGGCCACGTGCTTGGTGACGCTGTGGCCGATGACGATGCTCGGACGCAGGATGCGTACCCGCAGGTCCGCTGCGGCGACAAGTGCCTCCCCGCAGGTCTTGCTCTGCTCGTACCGGTTGTTGGCATCACATTCGTCTGCGGGTTCCTCCATCAGGATCCCGGTGCGGCGACCGGCGACGTAGGCCGTGCTGACCTGGTTGTACGTCTCGCAGCCCAGCGCTCGGGCGAGATCGAGAGCGTTGCCGGTCCCGGCGATGTTGGTGCGCTGGAGCGACTCCCAGTACTTGTCCTCGTAGCTGAGATCGGCCGCGCAGTGCCAGAACTGCTCCGCGCCGCCCGGGACGAGACCGGGGTCCACTCCGCACCGGGGCGCGCCGAGGTCGAAGGGTGTGGCCAGGCAGCGGGCCTCGATCTGCCCGTCCAGCGAGTCGCCATGGCCGTAGCCGCGCGCCGCCGCCCGTAGCGCCTCGCTCAGACGGCGCTGCGGCTCACTGTCGTGTGCGCGGGTCGGACAGACGATCCGTGCGTCGGTGCGGCGTAGCAGTTCGATCACCAAGGCGCCGCCGACCAGGCCGGTGGCTCCGGTGACGACGTGCGTTCCGGTCATGGGTGGGTGGTCCTCTTCGTCGTGACGCGGTCGCCGCCCGGAGTGCCGCTCCGGGCAATACGTACATTTGCGGTGTGAATGAGCTGGATTCGCAAAGTATTGGGATTAACGTAAACGTCTGCCGATGCTTCCGGGCTATGTGTGGGTTACCGGTCGCACACAGATCACCCGAATTGCGTAGTCTTTTGGCATATATCGTGACGCCTCGAGTGAAGACCACATTTCTGTGCAGCCGAGTCGGCCCGCCACCCCCCGTCTGGCGACCGCCGTCGCCCGCCTTCCGCGCCTGCTGGCCGGCCGTGCACCTCCTGGCCCACCGTTGCCTCCTCGGGAGCGCGCCGCGCGCCGCACGGCAGCTGACCGTGCGCACCTGCCCGACCGCCGTGCACGTACGCGGTCCCGTGGTGGTGGTCGCCAACCACGCCAGCCATCTCGACGCGCCGCCGCTGCTCACTTCGCGGCCCCACCGGCTGGATCGCTGTCGCCGCCGCGACTACTTCTTCACCACCACGCTGCGCTCGGCCCTGATGCGATGGCTCCGCAGGGCCTTCCCCGTCCACCGTGAGCGGGGCATCCCCCCGGCGCACGGCCGACGCCCTGCTGGACGCGGGCTGGAGTGTGCTGCTGTTTCCCAAAGGCCCCGCTCGCGTGACGGTGCGGTTGGTGAACTGCGCGCCGGCGCGGCGGCCCTGTGTATGTGCACCGGTGTGCCGTGCCTGCCGGTGCGCGTCGACTCCCCGAAAGTAGAGCGTGTGCTCGCAGACGCTGCACTGGCTGCCGATGAACTCTTTGCCAGGCAAATGGAGTTGGCGACATCTTGACGCCTGCGTCGACACCATCTCGGTTGAACGAGATAGCCGCGGGTTATCCGTACCCGGAAGCTCGCTCTCGCCTATCGGGCCGCACTCCATCTTGCGGCGATCCTCAATGTGTTCCCGTTGCCGACCCGGCACCCCCGGCGCCCTCAGAGGCTGAAGACCCGTCGTGCGTTTCCGGACAGGAACAGCTCGGTGGCTTCCTCGTCCAGGCCGAGTTCACCCAGGTGTTCCAGCGCCTGGGCAGCAGTGATCATGGGGTAGTTGGTGCCGAACAGTACCTTCCTGCGGCCCCGGCCGCGCAGGTAGTCGACCAGCTCGCGCGGGTAGCGGCGGGCGGTGTAGGTGCTGGTGTCGATATACACGTTGGCATGTTTGTCGGCCACCGCGATCATCTCGGTGGTCCATGGGTAGCCGATGTGACCGCACACGATGGTCAGCTCCGGGAAGTCGAGCGCGACCTGATCGATGTACGGAATGGGGCGGCCGGTCTCGGACGGCCGGAGAGGGCCAGTGTGTCCGACCTGGGTACAGAACGGGATGCCGAGGTCGACGCAGGCCGCGTACAGCGGATAGTACAACCGGTCGGTGGGCGGGAGCTGCCACAGCCAGGGCACGATCCGCAGGGCCACGAAGCCGAGTTCCTCCACGGCCCGGCGCAGTTCCCTTACGGCCTGCACCGGCCGGGTGAGATCCGCGCCGGCCACCCCGCGCAGCCGCCCCTCGGACTCGGCGACAAACGCGGCCACCTCGTCGTTGCTGATCAGGGGACCCTGGGGCCCGTACCAGGCCGACGCAAGGCCGAGCTCCACATCAGCTTCCGCCATCGCAGCCACTGTGGCTGTGACCGGCAACGGCTCCTCCAGCAAGCCCCGCCCCGTCCACCGGCGCAGCGACTCGAACATCCCATGGTTGGAGTGACGGAGCGTGGGGTGCTGCATCCACGCATCGATGACCGGCATCAGGTCCCCTTACCTCTCTCGCGGCGCCGCTTGTCCCACCGACGGCGGCTAAGCGAATGCTTACCACGACGGTAGCCGGTGCGTGCTGCGCCCAACTACCCCCGACTGGTCTCGGCCCCACAGGCCAAGGAGACAGGCCCTTGGTTCCGGTCGCGTGACAGACCAGGAACGTGCAAGGGCGTGGTGGGGTTCGCCCATCCCCTCTACGGCCACTCGCCGCCCCCGGTGCAGCTTTGCCCACACGCGCGCCTTGAACCACTCGGTGAACCGCCGGAACGCGATCACACCTGACGGCCTCCCCCCGGTCAACGCGCCCGCCCACACGATCCAAGCAGCACGGCCCTTACGGGGCTACCGTCTTCGTCGTGGCCATCAACGAGTGGCTGTGACCAGCAGGTTGTGTCAGCTGTCCCGGCCCTGCCATGTGGTGACGCAGGCTTCGTTTCCCTCTGGGTCGGCAAGCACCCAGAAAGCTGGGGCACGGGTCGCGGACACGAGCCGCCCTCCAGCTGCCAGCGCGGCTTCGATCCGCCGGGGCGCCTCGTCATGCGGGACACTGATGTCGATGTGGATGCGATTGCGCTGCGTACGCGCGCGGTCCATTTGCTGGAACCAAATGGCCGGGCCCTGCCAGACCGGGTCGACGAGGGGATCTTCCGGCCCCTCGGCGCCCGCCTCGTCGGCGTAGCCCAACACCGCCTTCCAGAACGGTCGAATCCTGGCGATGCTCAGGGCATCGATTGCGATCTCCAGAACCTGGACGGACCGTGGCGCCTCCGTTCCGATTCCGGGATCCGGCAGGAACCCGGACTTCTCAGCGGTGGCGGAGATCCGACGCGCGAGTTCGACATCCCGGGTAGTAACGGCTGCGTGGTCCAACGACTGCAGGGTGAAGACGGCCAGATCGGGACGGACATCGACCCGGAGATGGCGATCGGCATCGTCGCCACACGCTGCGACAGCTTCCGCCGCCAAATTGATTGCTTGAGCCAACGTCCCGACCAGAACCGACGTTTGCAAGGCGCCCAGCAGGTAGCGCCACCCGTGATCCTGGACCGCCTCCGACGCTTCCTGCCGACTCAATATCTGCTCCATGACCGCATCCTTGCAGCACCGCCGTCAGCTCGGCCTGCCAGTTTGCGATACACGTCCTACAAGCGGCTCGGGCCCTGGTGGGCGGGATGTCGGAGGTTGCGACAGAGGCAGCTGTTATGGGCCGTTGATGACGGTGCCGGCCTGCGTGGTGCTGTGGGCGCTGGCCTGAAGGGCGATGGCACCCACGGTGAGACTGAGGGTGGCGACGGCCGTGGCGAGGATGGCGGCGGCTCGCTTGGTCATGCTCATGGTTTCTCCTTTGGAGGGGTGCCGGTGTTTCTGCCGACACGGTGGAGATCGTGGCGGGTTCGCCTAACCATCCACCAACACGCCCTTCAGACGCGTCCTGGCTGGTGGGCGAAGTGGCCTCCGTCGCTGGTCGCCCGAACTCTGTACGCCGCGTGCAGAAGGCAATGGGCTGACCAGCGGGCCCCCGGAGCGGTCGCACGCTCGCCTGCGCGGCGGCTTTCGCCACCCACACCGTCGCTACGAGCGCGAAACCGAGCGTTTCATGGCCTTCGTCGGCATCGATACCTCCCTCATGGGCGCAGGCGCAAGTGTGGGTCACTGCTGTGTGCAGGGCGACATAGTCACGCGGGCAGGGCCAGCCACAGCGCGGAGACTGCGCCCTGCGGCCGATCAGTCAGACGTAGCTGGATGACGATGAGCGGTCTGTGTCTGCGGCGACGCCGGGGGAGGGGTTCAGTCCTTGCAGGTTGCTTCCGAAATGGTGTGCATCACCTGTGGCACCAGTGTTGAGAGCGATAGTGATGGTCATTGGCCCACGGCGTCGCTGAGGGACGGATTTACGGCGACAGCCTTGAAGAACGTGTAGTGGAAGGTCCCGTTGGCCTGTGCGGTCCGGTGCAGGTCCGCGATCCCGCGATCCCAGTGTGCCGCGGTCGTGAGCCCAGCGGTCAGTGCCTCGTCCCGGACTGATTCGACCATGGCGATGAACGTGTTGCGGGTAAAGCCGTCGACCAATGCGGGGCGGGTCTGGTCGGCGTAGACGGTACGAGGACGCACCACGATGTCGTCGTATCCGGCCCGAGCCAGCAGCGGTTGCAGCTGTCGGCCGATCAGGGCATTTCCGCCGACGGCTGACTGGAGCTGGACCTGGCAGCCGATCACTGCTTGGGCGTACTCACTGGCGGGGTGGAACAGCGCCGAACCGTGATCCCCCTCGACCACCGTGATGGTGCCATCGGGCCGCAGCACGCGCCGCAGTACGGCCAGCGCCCGCCCGGGGTCCGACAGGTGCTCCAGGACGAAGCAGACGAAGACGTGGTCGAATTCCGCGTTGGAGAAGGGGAGATCTTCCAGATCAGCGTGATACCACTCCACATCCGCCGCTGGTGCCTGGGCCGTGACGCGGGCACGGGCCTGGGCAAGGGAGTCAGCGGAGTGGTCGACAGCGGTGATATGCGCCCCGGGACTGGCTTGGGCCAGGTGGACCGTCTGAGCACCGACCCCGCAACCGATCTCCAAGACGCGGCTGCCAGGCGGATAGGTCGTGCCCGCATGCACCAATGCCGCCAAAGTGTCCGCCTGGTCACCGAGCCGAGCCGCCTCGCGTTCGGAGTAACCGTGCACATAGTCGGCTGTTGCTCTCGCTTCAGGAGATGCCATTGCTGTATCCATACGGCCATCCTGCTGCGATTATTGGTCCGGTGAACAGGTCCAATCAAGGTCCAACTGACCAGTCCATAGTGGCTGGTTCCGATTTCTTGCAGCTCAACATCCGCGATGCGCCGGTGGGCAGGCGATCCGACTGGCTGGCTCAGCAACTTCGGCTCGCGATAGCGGACCGTCGTCTGCCGATCGGGAGCAAGCTGCCGGCCACCCGCGTTCTCGCCGGTGAACTGCGGGTATCCCGCGGCGTGGTCACAGAGGCATACCAACGACTCATAGAAGACGGGCACGCGGCAGGACACGGGCGCAACGGAACGATCGTCGTCGCCGCTCCCGCCATGCCGCCGGAGGTGCCCCCGACCAGGCAGGCCGCGCCTCTGTCGCCGGGTGCGTTGTTCGCCGCCGTACCCGGCGCGGATATCTTCGACTCGATGCGAGCGGTCCCCGCCCGGATCGATCTGTCGCCCGGCACGCCCGACCTTGCCGCGTTTCCGCGATCCGCCTGGCTGCGCGCCGAGCGCTCCGCACTGGCGAGCCTCTCGGCGTCCGACCTCGGGTACGGAGACCCGCGCGGGACACCGGCGTTGCGTCACGCCATCGCCAACTGGCTTGCCCGCAACCGCGCGATCAAAATAGATCCAAACGACATACTGATCGTCGCCGGCACCGCTCAAACACTCAGTCTGCTCGGGCAGGTGCTGCGCGAGCACGGGATCTCCGCGGTGGCCGTGGAGGATCCGGGATCACTCGGGGCCCGCCAGCACCTGCACAATCAGCGGTTGGACACCCCGCCTGTCCCGGTCGACTCCCAAGGCGTGCGCGTCGACGTGCTGCGCGACGTGGTCGCTCGAGCGGTCTTACTGACTCCCGCGCACCAGTTCCCGACGGGAGTGGTGCTCAGCGGGGCACGGCGTCGTGAACTGATGTCCTGGGCCACCGAAAACGATGGACTGATCATCGAGGACGACTACGACGCCGAGCACCGCTATGACCGGCCCCCGGTCCCTGCCCTGCGATCCGTACTCCCCGACCACGTCTGCTACGCCGGAAGCGTGTCCAAGCTCCTCGCCCCAGCATTGCGTATCGGCTGGGTCCTTGCACCGCCGAAGTACCGGGATGCTCTTGTCGCCGCCAAACGGTTCGCCGACCTGGGCAACGCCGCACTACCCCAGCAGGTGCTCGCACAGCTCATGG
This sequence comes from Streptomyces sp. YS-3, assembly GCF_045257485.1. NCBI lineage: Bacteria > Bacillati > Actinomycetota > Actinomycetes > Kitasatosporales > Streptomycetaceae > Streptomyces > Streptomyces sp. YS-3. The sequence continues at coordinate 13,130 of NZ_JBJHPC010000036.1, forward strand.
AATCAGGTGAGATGGAGCGTCAGCTGCGGCTCCTGCGCACACGCCACCGCCGTCGCCGGGACACCATGGTCGATGCGATCAGAACCCACCTTCCGGACGCGGAGGTGCACGGTGCCGCAGCGGGCCTGCACCTGATGATCACCTTCGACGCCGAGTTCGCCGATACCGACCTCGCTGCCGCTGCGCTTGCGCGGGGAGTAAAGGTGCAGCCACTGTCATGGCATAGCCAAGACTCACTACGCCCCGGCCTGGTCCTCGGCTACGCAGCGAGCGCGCCCGCCGCTATCAGTGAAGGTGTGGCAGTCCTTGGTGACGTCCTACGGCAGCTGCTCTGACAAGCCATTTCGTTGGGGGTGGACTTGCGGGATGCTGGCTGTCCGGCAACTCGGATTGTTGAGCGGATGGTGCCGGACGGTGTGTGGGATTGTTCCAATGGGTGGTGCCGCCGGCGCCTCTCCGGCCGCAGGGTGGTGGCGCCGTTCGCATGGGGATCGTGAGGTTCTGGCCGCGATCGTGTTCGTGGCCGCGTCAGGGTGCGTTGGCACTGCGGGCCGTGGTGGCATCCAAGGCCACCACGGCCCGCAGACACCACCCTGGCACCACGGCCTACCGCCGCCGACACCGGTCAGCCGAAGCACCCGACCAGTGTCGCCCCTGCCAGGGGAGGCCGCTCAAGCAGTGGCCCTTCCCGTCCTCACCGGACGGGAAGGGCCACTATTTATGGGTCAGGCCCGGTGACGTCGCCGGGCAGCGAAGCCCAGTGCTCCGGCTCCGCCCAGCAGGGCGGCGCCGGCCACGAGAGCGATCGTCGGCGTGCCACCACTTCCGGTGCTGGCCAGCTGCGCGTTCGCCCCGGACGGACCAGACAGCCCGCCCGAGCCCGCCGAGGGGGTCTGGGACGGTGAGACGGAGTGGACCGGGGTCGTGTGGGTCACGGTCGCGTTGACGGTGCCCGCAGTGGTCCCCGAGGTCCTGGCGGTGCTCTGCGCGAGCACCTGCACGACCGCCCCGGCACCGCAGAACGTGGTGCCGGTGAATGCCGTCGCTCCCTGGTTGACGAACACGCAGGGCTGCACGGTGGCCTTCCCGGCGGGCGTGTCCTTGCGGTAGGTCACCCGGACCTTGGCGGCCGTGCTGCTGTGCGCGGTGAGAGAGGCGTCCTTGCCGATCACGTTGAAACCGTAGACACCGGGCTCGGCGGGCGAGGTGACCGGGGCAAGGGTCTTCCAGGACCCTGCGCGCAGCACCTGCACAGAGGCGTACTTGCTGGTGAGCAGCGTGCCCGTGACGTTCTCGTATCCGGAGGCGGTGGGGTTGTCGACCGTGACTCCGAAGCCGACGGTGCCGCCCGCGGTCACCGTGGTGGGAACGCCGGAGAGCGTGGTGGTGAGGCCGTCGACCTTGATGGTGTCCTCGTCGTCTCCTGTGGCCGCTCCGGAGGCGCCGTAGGAGACGAGAGAGGTCAGTTTCAGGTGGTCGGTGCCACCGTTGCTGTCGCCGTTGTGCGGGGTGCCCAGGGGGACACCGATGCGCAGTTGCACGGTGCGGGACTGGCCCGCGGCGAGCGGGAACTTCTCCGGTATCTCGCCGGAGAACTCTCCGTCCGCGTACGTCAGCGGCACCTTCTTCCACACGGTGCCGCCCAGCTGGTACTCCAGGCTGACGGCGTTCGTGGGCAGGCCCATGCCGCCGTCGATCCGGTAGATCAGCCGCGCTGAAGACGTGTCGTAGTGACCGACGTTGGAGACCGTGGTGGTGAAGGCGACCGGCAGACCGGCCGCCCCGACCTCCGCGGGCGCGGCGGTGGCCACCGCCAGCGTCGGCGGGTTCTCATCGGCCGCCACGGCAGCCGGCGCGAGGGCTAAGCCCGCGGCGGCCAGCAGCAGAGCGGTCCCCGAGACCGCGACCGACGAACGAACCTTGTGCGTAAGCGAGTTCAACGTATTCCCCCATACTTTCCACGGTGCGCGGCATCTGCCGCGTCCGGTCACAGCAGCCCCTGTGCCGCTGTTCCGTAAGGTTGGACCCACCGGCGCGGCAGTCCGTTGTACTCCGTTGTGTAAGGGCCCTGTCACATATGTGACAGGAGTGTCACAGCCCCCTGAACCCGGTCGTCCGGTCCGGCAGCACAGCGCTCCTGCGAACCCGGTAGTCCTTCGACGCCGACGGACTGACCCAGGACATCACCCAGTAGCGCCGCGGGAAGTTGCCGAATCGGACCTGGCGACGGTGAAGTTCGCCCGGGCACGACGACACGGCGTGCGCGGGCGGGAGGTGCGGGGTGCTCATCGTCGACGCCGATGTCGTGTTCGTGGAACGCTGGCTGAGGGGGCCGGGGAACTGACGTGCTCGTGCGGGCAGGTCCAGCTCGTGAGCGCCGTCGTGGGTGTAGGCGGGGACGGTGCCGGTCGGCTTGCCGCCGAAATCCATCGTGGACCGTGGGCCGTTGCTCCTTCCAAAGTGACGTCGCGTCGATCGCCCCAGAATCCTCGTCGCGCTCCACGGCGGTCACGGCGAGGCCCTTCGGCAGGCCGAGGACGCGGGCCGGCCCGCCGAGAGCACGCACCAGACAGCCCGAGGCCGCCCTCAGGGCGACGACGCGAATGTGACGGCAGGCCCTGGCATGCCTAGCGCACGCGGATGAACTGGGACCCGCGCGACGCCGCCTCCGTCGTCCGTGCGCTTTCGCCCTGCTCAGCAGGCTGGGACGCCGGTACGGCCTGGACGCGCAGGGTCGCGTCGGGCGCGAGCCGGGCCAGGACGGGACGGTCGCCCGAGTCGGTCGCCAGGGAGACCGCGCCGACCACGGCGCCGGGGACGGTGCTCCACCCCGGGGTGCCGCCGGCGCCCAGGGTGACCAGGCTCGTACCGCCGTCGTTGTTGCGAGCGGCCAGCAGCACTCCGCCGGGTATGGACTCCAGAGCGAGCGGACCGTAACCGCGGCTGCCCAGGTCGGCGTGCTCGTCGCGCCACGCTCCGCCACCGGCGGGCAGGGTGCGCACGAGCACTCGCGCGGTCCCGGCCTCGCGGAAGGCGAGGAGGAGCGAACCGTCGGGCCGGGCCAGCGCCGTCGGCGGGTCGGCCGGGGCGGGCAGCCCCGTGGGGACGACCACGAACGGGCCTCCCGGGGTTCGCTGCGCCCAGTGGCGCACGGTGTGGTGGCCGGCGCCGAAGACGTGCACGATGCCGCCGGCGTCGGTGACGGCGCTCAGCCCCTCCTGGACCTCGGCGCCGCCCAGGTCCGACCAGTTGCTCCAGGTGCCGTCCGGCCGCTCGCTGCGGACGGAGACGCCCTTGGCCCAGGTGCGGGCGAAGAGCCAGGTGGTGCCGTCGGCGCCGCGCGTCACGACGGGCCCGCCGACGCGTCGGCCGCGCTCGGGGTCGCGGTCGGAGGTGCCCAGTGAGACCCAGGCGCCGAACGGCCCGCCCCGGTGGGTCTGTGCCGTCGTGACGATCTCACGCCGGTTGCCCGTCGCGCCCGCCCCGAGTGCGGTGATGCGCTCGGCGAACAGCTGCCAGCGGCCGTCCCGCGTCGGCGAGGCCGTCAGGCCCGGCAACAGCCCCTTGCCGACGAGCAGTTCGGGCGCCGTCCACTGGCCGCTGCCACGGGCGGTCTCCTGCCACATGGCGGCCTGCCCGCCCAGCACGGCGAACGCGGTCAGCCGCCCGTCGGCGTCCTGCCGCAGCTGCGGCGCGGCGGTGGGGTAGCGCAGCGAGGTGCGCTGGAGCCAGCCCGTGCCGTAGGAGCGGTCCCGGCCCACGTCGTAGTCGCCGCAGCCGCCGAACGCCTTGTCGTCGCAGCCCTGCGGGGAGCCCCCGTAGGCGTTGAGGACGTCGGCCTTGGCACGGACGGTCCGCGCGGGCAGGGCCTGCGGCCAGCGCTCGTTGTAGTAACCGCGGAAGGCGGTGACGGCGTGCGGGGCCCGGTAGCGGTCGAGCGCGGCGTAGGTGAACAGTGCGACGGCGGTGTGGTCGGGGTGGTCCGAGTAGCCGCGCTGGTCGTGGTGGGCGCGGTGCTTGGCGTTGCGGACCTGCATGTCCGGGTCGGGGTCCATGGTGCGTACGAGCGTGGGCCGGTAGCCGTCCATGAGCTGGACCAGCGCGTCTATCAGTCCGGCGCGGGTGACCCGGTGCGAGCTGCGCACGGGGGAGCCGGTGCCCGCCAGGGTCCGGGTGACCGCGCGAGGGTCCTCCCACAGACGCCGCAGGTCCAGGTTGGCGGCGGTGCCTTGGGCGACGGCGTGCTGGGAGACGCCGAGGAAGACCAGGCGGATGCCGGGGTGCTCGGTCAGTGCGTCCACTTCCACGGGAGTGCCGTCACGGAGGGTGCTGGCCTGCCGGGACCAGGGAGCCTTGGTGTCGCCGGTCGCCATCAGCGCGTAGGCCTGGCGCAGGCCCTGGCGGCGGGCGCCGGCGTAGTCGGCCACATTGGGCTTGGGGGCTTTACGGCCGGGGACCTTGTTGTAGCCCTGGGCTTCCCCGCTGGTCACATAGACGCTGACGAGCTGGTCGTTGGCGTCTATGGACTGCTGGAGCTCGGGGTTCATGAAGTACAGGTCGTCGTCCGGGTGGGCGACGACCTGCATGATCCGGGCACCGCTCGCCCCGTCCCGGGAGGCCTGCACCATGCCGCGCTGGTGGACCGGCGGGGAGACGGCGTGTGTCGACGGCGCGGGGGTGCAGGCCGATATCGCCGCCGAGAGGGCTATGAGACCGGTGAGGAGGACACGGCGGGCAGGCTGATGCGGCACGGGAGGCTTTCACGGTGAACGGGCGGGCGAGGAGACGGGCGGGACGCGGGCGAGCACGCCTCCGGGAGGAGGTGTGCACCGCACCTGGGCTGCCCGAGGCGTCGCACGGCGATGACCCGCCCCGTCCCGGCAGCGGGAGGTGGGTCGAGCCGATGGGCGGCGCCGGGGTGTGAGCGGCAGGGCCGACATTACGAAGAGCGCATGTAGGTATTCCGCCGGCGATGTAACAGTTGTCCGCACATTGCCATGCGAAGTTGTTAATTCGCGCTGGCCGGCGACGGTCTCGCCGAGCGCGGTCGCCTAGAAGCCGCGCGCCGGACGCAGGGCGGTGCGCCATGTCACCGCTGACCCGGCCGTCGCGGTGCGCTGCCCGGGCGCCCGGGCGCCCGGCGGCCGTGGCCCGGCTCCCCGGGAGGGAAGCGGACTCAGTCGCGAGGAGAGAGGCGGGCGCGTTCCAAGGCGCGCAGCGCGGCCTGCCGGTCCGCCACCGTGTACTCGTCGTCCCTGGCGTCGAGCAGCGCCGTGATGTCACAGGAGGCGAGGCGGTACGCCTCCGCCGCGGCCAGCAGGTCCGCCGCCTGCTCCCGGGACACCGGGTCGGCATCCATCAGCAGGCCCAGCGCTTCCTCGCGCGCCGCGAAGCGGCTCATGCCGCAGTCGAGGCCGTCGTCGCCGAGCTGGTCGGGATAGGGCGCGCGGGCCCAGGCGCCGTCCTCGTACCAATAGACGCAGCCGAGCTCGTTGCCCTCCAGCAGGCGACGCAGCCGCTCGAAGGGCAGCCAGTCCGGTGCCTGCGCCAGCATGTCGATGGCCGGGGTGTGCCATTTGACGCCGCTGGACTCGTCCTCGCCGTACAGCACATAGCGCTCGCCTCCCATGGGGGCGAGGGTCCACCAGGTGCAGCCGCAGTCGTCGAGGTGCAGCCCCCTGTCGTCGATCCAGGTGCCGGTGCGGTGGATGCCGTCCGACTCCGCGTCGGCGGTGGCTTCCAGTACGGCGACCAAAGCCCAGCGGGCCCACAGCAGTTCGGCCGCCGGCAGGTTCTCCGGCCTACCCGGCCTCTCGATCGCCACCCGGTTGCTCCTTCGCTCTTCGTACGATGCCTCCCGTGATCGTAGGACAGGCGCGCTTCGTCAGCGGCTGGAACAACTTCTCCTGTCGACCCTCGGCCGCACACCCCTGGCCGGCCGTGCTGGTGCACGGAGCTCGACCAGGACCCGGCGACCGACAAGCAGCGGTGAGCCGGTCGGCGCGCTGACGGCGCAGGTCCGTGGAGATCGTCGCCCCGGGTGAACACGAGCAACACATACGCCCTACAGTCCTGTTCGTATGTCTGACCGGGCGGCACGCGCCGACGCGCGTGCCGCTCGGCCCATCAGGAGGGACTGTCTTGGCTTCCGTACGCACCACCCGCCGTCTTGGAGCCTGTGGCGCCACCGTGCTCGCCGTGACGGTCGGCGCCGGTGTCCTGGCCTCGCCCGGGGCCGTGGCCGCGCCCGCCGCCGCGGCCGGGGGAGTGGTGTCCGCTTCCCAGGCCGACGAGGCGAAGCTGCCCGTCGGCGCCGAGGTCGTGAGCACCGGCGACACCGGCTACCTCACCTCTCGCCGGGACGACGCGGGCACCGCGATTCTGGAATGGCACAAGTACGGCGACGGCTCGGTGCTGCCGATCAACACGGGCACGCAGGGGTACGACAGCAACTCCGACATCGTCGTGACCGGCGACGGCGCAAGCATGGTCTTCCTGCGGGACATGAGGGAGGGCGGCACCTCTTCGACGTTCTTCGAGCTGGCGTCGGTGTTCAAGCCCGGGGCGAGGCTCGTCGGCGTGGTGGGTGACAACCTCTTCGTGAGCGTTCCCACGACGGGGGACTACCACGAGCTGTGGCAGCTCTCCAAGGTCAACGGCGTCGACCAGAAGACGAAGTTGACGTCACGCGCCTACGGACTTGATTACAAGGTCGTCGCCTCCACCGGCCACGACCTCCTCATCCTGGGCAGCGCCCGCGTGTTCTCGGGGCCGACCTACCGGACCGAGTACTGGAAGGCGCTCACGAACGTCAACAACCACGCGGTTGTCGACTGGGAGGGCGCGGAAAGCGTCGGGCCGTGGACCCAGGACTCCACGGGCGCGTACACCGCCGACTACAAGGCGTGGAGCGAGTACCCGGCCCAGGGCACACAGCTCGTCGTCTCGCCGACCGGTGCCCGTAAGACGTTCCCCATGGACAGCTCCCTCAGCCGCACCGTCATCGCGGGTATCGCCGGGAACACCCTGCTCTACGGTGTCCCGGGCAAGGCCGGCGACGAGGCGCAGGGCCCTCTGTACGCGCGGGGCATCAGCGACGGCAGTGCTCCGTACAAGCTTCTGGAGCACTTCTCCAGCGTGGCCCACGCACCGGACGGCAGCCTGCTCGTACGCGGTTCGACGGCCGGTTCCGACGGGCTGTTCAGGATCACCGACGGCGGTGCCGGCGTCCCGAGCGTGACACTCGTCGCGGACACGGGCTTCTCCCGGGACATCGTGGTGACGGAGTCGAAGGTGCCCACGGCGGTGAACCTGGAGCGGCCGGGCACCACCACTGCGATGCAGTGGACACTCTCCCGTCCCACCGCCACCGTGGACCTCACCCTCACGCACACCGCCACCGGCAGGAAGCTCGTCCGGCACCTGGCACAGCCGGTCGACGGCACCCGCTTCGTCTTCGACTGGGACGGGGCCCTGGACGGGATCAGCGCTCCGAACGGCGCGTACGACTGGCAGATCACGGCCACGCCCACGGACGGAACGGGCCGGGCGGTGACGGCCTCGGGCCGCCTGGAGGTCAACCCCCGGGCCAACCCGCACGACTTCAACGACAACGGCTCGACGGACGTCCTGGCGAGGGACGCCTCGGGTGTGCTGTGGCGAGATGACCTGTTCGACTGGCCCGCGGACGGCCGCGTCACCACCGCCAAGCGGACGAAGATCGGCGGAGGGTGGCAGATCTACAACCAGATCGAGGCGGCGGGAAACCTCGCGGGCCCCCCGACAGGCGACCTGGTCGCCCGGGACGCCTCAGGTGTCCTGTGGCTCTACCTGGGCAAGGGCGACGGCACCTTCGCGTCCCGTACCCAGGTGGGCGGCGGCTGGCAGGCCTACAACAAGATCACCGGTGGCGGCGACCTCACGGGTGACGGTCGCCCCGACCTCCTCGCGACCGACACCTCGGGTGTCCTGTGGCTTTACAGGGGCACGGGCAGCGTGTCCGCCCCGTTCGCCGGCCGCACCAAGGTCGGCGGCGGCTGGCAGATCTACAACCAGATCACCGCGGTGGGCGACATCGCGGGCGGCGCGGCGGGCGACCTGGTCGCCCGGGACGCCTCGGGCGTGCTGTGGCTCTACCAGGGCGACGGCACCGGAAACTTCGCCTCACGCGTGCGGATCGGCGGCGGCTGGAACGCCTTCTCCCAGCTCGTCGGTGCGGGCGACGTGACCGGCGACGGCCGCCCGGACATGGTCGCCTACGGTGCGAACGGTACGTACGTGTACCAGTCGACCGGTTCGGCGACCGCGCCCTTCACCCGTCAGTCGACCAACCTGTACGCGGGCGAGGGCGCCCAGTTCAACAGCGTCGCCTGAGTGTCGGCGCCGTGCGGCGCACACCGACCTCCATGGACGTGGGGCGCGGGACCCATTGCTCCGCGGCCGGGGAGGCGCTCGGTGTCCGCCGAGTGCGGTGTGGCCGCGGGGGTGGGTTGTTGTAGTAGGGGTGGACGAAGTCTGCCAGGGCCGCTGTCCGCGCGTTGCTGGATCGGTAGGTCCCCTGGCAGGCCCATTCCCCCAGGTGGATGCGGAGAGCGCGTATCCGCTGCCAGAAAGCGGTGGCCGTGTCCTTGCGTTCGTCGGTGAGGGCTTCGCTGTAGGCCAGGTGTCTGCAGACCGAGACGGTTGGCCTTCTGGACGAGGTAGCTGTCGCCGTCACTACGCGCCGGTCACGATGCCGGAGAGAGTGGTGCGCCTGCGGTGCTTCAGTCGATGGGCACGCCCACACGTCGCAGGATCCACCGTCGCGACTGGTCCGTGTCGCAGGTGAACTGGACGAGCCTGACGTTGTTCTCGGTGGAGACACCCCCGGCGACGGTCATGCACTTGCGGGTCTGCGCGTTCACGAGCTGGTACGAGCTGCCGTTCCAATCGGTGACGAACCAGCGGCGTGAGGGGTGTGTGTCGCAGTTGTACTGGACGAGTTCGACGTTGTTCTCGGTGGAGACGCCGCCCGCGACTGTCGCGCACTTGCGGGTCTCGCCGTTGATGAACTGCCTGCCATTGCCGTTGTTGGTGCTGATGAACCAGCGGCGTGAGGGGTGCGTGTCGCAGTTGTACTGGACGAGCCTGACGTTGTTCTCGGTAGAGACGCCGCCCGCGACCGTCGCGCACTTGCCGGTCTGCGCGTTCACGAGTTGGTACGTTCCCGAGATCCCTGCCGGGGTGTCAGGAGCGGTCGGGCGCGCGACCGCGGCATCGGGCCAGAGCATGACGCCCCCGGCGACCAGAGCTGTCGAGGCCGTCAGAAGACGGCGGGTCCGGTGGTGATTGCGCATAGTGGCGCTCCTCTCGTGACCTGCGAGGGAGGTGAGGAAACGACGTTGGCTCGTCGAACAGGCCTGTTCCAGGCTCTGCGACGGTGGCTGACGGACTCCAGCCGACGGGGGCCCACCGCTAGCGGTGCGGGGCACTCCATTCCAGGGAAGCACGGCTGACACGGATCAGCATCTGGTGCCGAACCAGCGATCCCGGCGCTACCCTGTGCGCGCGCACGTAGAGGTGCGCGGCTCCCGCTTGTGGGTCTGCCTGGCCGTGGCGGTGATGGAGAGGGGGGGTCGCCCGTCGCCCTCGGCGCCGAACGGTGGGCCGCCGGGACCCGCGCCCCGCCGGTCTCACCAAACGCGCGGTATGGATGTCATCGCCGACGGGGTGTCCGCCACGAAACCGGTCATGGCCGCTGCGGGGCACCCCGGTTCCCACAGGGCCGCGAGCCACGTGCCAGCTGAAGTTCGGCGCCAGCTCCTGGACAGCATCAGAATCGCGCTTTTCTGCATCGCCGACAGTCGTGTGCGGACAATTCATGGACGGTTTTGTCCTTGCGGCGTACCGTGGCCGCGGCACCTCTACCGTCGAGGACTCATCCGCATCTGCGGGCGGGGATGGATGAGCCGAGGCGCCGGTCTGGGGTCTCCAGGGCCAGGGCGGCGATCGGCGGCGGCATTTTGTTGGCGTTTGCTGGTGGACCGAAGGCCAGGTGCGAAGGGGGCGCAGATGGGTACGGTCGAGGTCTCGACGGAGGATCCGGACGATTTCGACATCCTGTTCGGTGAGCTGCAAGGCCGCAGTGGGATTGCGGTGGATGCCGTGCCCGCGCCGATGCAGCCCGAGGACCTCGGCACGGCGGTGGACCTGCTGACGGCAGCGTGTGCGTCGGGTGGTGCTGTCGCGGTGTTCTTGGGCGTCGTCAAGTCGCTGCTGGACTCAAGGGGGCCGGGCTTCGTCATGAAGGTGCGGCACGGCACTGTCCGGTTGACGATCACCGCCGAAACCTTCGAAGAGGCCCGCCCGGTGCTGGAGGAATGGCTAGGTGGAGCGTGACCTGAGCAGCTCCCGCGCCATCCTGATCGGCAACGGAGCGTACGTAGATCCTGGTCTCCCGAATCTACCCGCCGCCCAGTGTGTCAGCGCGATGGCCGATCTGCTGACCGGCGAGCTGTGCGGATGGCCTGCTTGGCGCGTGACGTGCCTGGTGGACTTGGCGTCGCCGGACGCGCTGGCCCGAGAGGTGATCAAGGCGGTCAGTGACGTCCAGGGCACACTGCTGGTGTATTACGTCGGCCATGGACTGCGCACCAGCGAGGGGCAACTCGCCCTGACCGTGGGCGGCACCGACCCACGTTGGATAGCGCTGCCCTACACCGCCATGCTTTACGAGAATCTCGCCAAGATTCTCCGCGGTTGCCGGGCGGAGACCAAGCTCGTCCTCTTGGACTGCTGTCATGCCGAACTCGCCACCAAGTCCAATCACGTGTTCCAGTCGGCCGACGTCGAAGAGGCTCACCCGGTCGAGGGGCTATACGTCATCGGTGCCAGCGCCAGCACCAAGAAGGCCAAGACGCCCGTCAACGGGACACTCACGTACTTCACCAAAGCCTTCTTGGACATCGTGCGCAACGGCATCCGTGAGGTATCGGCGCCGCGCCTGCGCCTGGACCGGATCTTCCTCGAACTACACGCCCGGTTACGGGACGCGGGACTACCCGAGCCAGTGGAGAGCGGAGCCCGCGGGGCTCACGGGTTCGTGTTCGCCAGCAACGCCGCCCACCCCGACCACCCGAGGAAGCCGCCGGAACCATTTCCGCAACCTGCGGCTGGACGGTTGCCCCTGCTGGACCGGCGCACGCTGCTGAGCGCCGTGGGCGCCGCCGGACTGACCGTCACCGACACCGTCCTGACGCTCACCCACCGTCCTGCCGGCCCGGCGACGACGTCAGATCGCGGAGCGCCGAGCAGGACGTCGACCGCGGCAGCAACCTCGTTGGGACAGCCGCTCCTGGGCCACACCGACCGCGTCTACTCAGTTGCCTTCCGGCCAGGCGGGCATGTCCTGGCCAGCGGCAGCGCCGACCAAACCGTCAGGTTCTGGGACCTGGCGGATCCACTGCACCCCACGCCCATCGGTCTCCCTCTCGACGGCCACACCGACACGGTCTATTCGGTGGTCTTCCACCCCGGCGGCAACCTGCTGGCCGACGCCGGCGCCGACCAGAAGGTCCGGCTGCTGAACGTCACCGTCCCCGCGAAGCCAGCCGTTGCCGGCCGGCCTGCCACCGGCCATACCGACGCCGTCTTCTCTGTGGCATTCAGCCCCAGCGGGGACCTGCTGGCCGGGGGCAGCGGTGACCGCACGATCCGGCTGTGGAACGTGACCGACTCCGCGCACCCCGCACTCGTCGGCACACCCGTCTACGGACACACGGATGCCGTCCTGTCGGTGGCCTTCAGCCACGACGAGAGCGTCATGGGCAGCGGCGGGTCGGACCACGCGGTCCGGCTGTGGAACGTGGCGGACCCTCTGGCGCCCATCGGCCCGGCACTGCCCGGCCACACCGACCGCGTCTACAGCGTCACCTTCAGCCCGAACGGCCACCTGCTGGCCAGCGGCAGCGGTGACAGAACCGTCCGCCTGTGGAAGGTCACCGACCCCGCACGCCCGGTGCTCCTCGGCAACGCAACCGAACACAAGGATGCCGTCAACACTGTTGCCTTCAGCCCCAGCGGACAGCTCCTGGCCAGCGGAAGCAGCGACAACACGGTCCGACTGTGGCGCGTGAGCGAATCCGCTGGCCCGGTCGCCATCGGATCTCCCCTGACCGGTCACCACGGTGCCGTCTACTCTGTGGCCTTCAGCCCGGACGGAAACCTGTTGGCCAGCGGCAGCGCCGACCAGACCATCCGCCTGTGGAAACTGACGCGCTGAGCGATTGGCAGTCCATTGCGGCCGGTCAGTCGGAGGCCCGGGGCCAGGCACGTGCCCGAGGAGCTCGCGGCGTACCGAAATGGGACCGCACGATGGCCGCAGGCGGGAGGTTGACGAGGCCGTCTGCCGATCAGGCCGTCGGCATGACGGCCCGGCGACCTTCCACTTGGGTCGCGCCGGTATCCAGCTTGCACTACACGGGTCTGGTAACCGTGTTGGCGATCTGACTGCCGGGCCCCGGTGGGGCGGGTGTCAGGGGTGTGCAC
>NZ_JBJHPC010000351.1:0-7759 GCF_045257485.1 Streptomyces sp. YS-3
CGCCGGGGGCGGTGGCCGCGTAGAGGGTCGGCAGGGCGCCCGCCTCGGCGGGCTGGGCCAGCAGGCGGTTGCCGAGCCGGGCCACGCGTTCCGCCGCGCGGCGGCCCTCCATACGGACGCCGGCCGTCTGGAGGTTGGTGGAGGCGTAGCCGGGGTGGGCGGCTGCGGCGACCACGTTCGAGCCCGCCGTGCGCAGTTGGCGGGCCAGTTCGTGGATGAAGAGCAGGTTGGCGGTCTTCGAGCGGGCGTAGGCGATCCAACGGCGGTAGCGGCGCTCGCTGTTGAGGTCGGTCAGGTCGAGGGCGGACAGGGCGTGCAGCCCGCTGGAGACCGAGACCACCCGCGCCGCCGGAGCCGCCCGCAGCCGGGGCAGGAGCAGGCCCGTGAGCGCGAAGTGGCCCAGGTGGTTCACCCCGAACTGCCGCTCGAAGCCGTCCGCCGTCGTGCCGTACGGCAGGGCCATCACACCCGCGTTGTTGATCAGCAGGTCCAGGTGGTCGTGCCGGTACGTGTGCGCGAAGGCGCGGACGGACGACAGGTCCCCGAGGTCCAGGGGCGCGAACTCCACCTCGGCCCCGTACACCTGGCGGTGGATCAGCGCCTCGGCCTCCTTGCCCCTGGCCTCGCTGCGGCAGGCCAGGACCACCCGCGCGCCCTTGCGGGCGAGTTCGCGTGCGGTGACGAGGCCTATACCGCTGTTGGCTCCGGTGACCACCGCCGTACGGCCGCTCTGGTCGGGGATGTCCCTCGCGCTCCAGCCCTGAGTCATGCGGTTACCGTACCGTCCGGTAGGTCCGGACAGCAGGGGGCCGCCGGGCCACGGGCTCAGGCCGCGGCGCCGCCGTCGATCACCAGGTCCGTACCCACCGCCGACGCCGCGTCGTCCGAGGCCAGATAGAGGACCGCCGCCGCGACCTCGGCGGTGGTCGAGACCCGGCCCAGCGGCGACTGCTCCTTCATCCGCACCGCCCGCTCTGCCTCGCTCTCGCCTTCGCGCAGCGACATCGCGGTGGCGGAGGCGCCGGGGCTGACCGCGTTGATACGGATGCCGTCCCGGATGTGGTCGAGGGCGGCGGCACGGGTCAGCGCCGAGACCGCGGCCTTGGTGGTGAGGTAGCCGGCGGCGCCCGGTATCCGCTTGTGGGCGCCGAGGTTGGAGCCGATGTTGACGATCGCGCCCCCGTTCTCCTGGGTGCGCATCTGGGCGACCTCGGCCCGCAGGGCGAGGAAGACGCCGGTGAGGTTGGTGTCGAGCATGGCCTGCCAGTCCTCGGGCGCCAGATCGGCGAGCGCCGCCCCGCCCCGGCCGCGCAGCACCCCGGCGTTGTTGACGGCGACGTCGAGCGAGCCGAACCGGGCGACGACCGCCGCCACCAGGGCGTGCACGTCCTCGGCGCGGGACACGTCGGCGGTGAACGCGGCGGCCACCCCGCCCGCCTCCCCGGCCAGGGCCACGGTCTCCGCCAAGGAGGCGGCGGTGCGGCCGGCGACCGCCACCTTCGCGCCCTCGGCGGCGAAGGCGAGCGCGACCGCGCGGCCGATCCCGGAACCGGCGCCCGTGACGAGGACGGTCCTGCCGGTGAAGCGCGCGGCTGAGCGAGCAGACATATTTGACCAACCGTTCTGTTATGAGGAGAGAAAAAGGGGGCGCCGCTTCGATGCGGCGCCCCTGGGGGCCGTTCAGTCCAGCAGGGTCAGCGCGGCCTCGGCCGCCTCCCGCACCCGCGCCGGGTCCTCGCAGGCCCTGCCTGTCACGCGCATGCCCTGCATGAGCACCAGGAACATCCGGGCCAGCGCGCGCGGGTCACGTCCCGGCGGCAGCTCGCCCTGGGCCCCGGCGCGTACGAGCGCGGAGTGCAGCAGTGTCTCCAGCTGCTCCCAGGACTGCTCGACCCGACGGGCCGCGGCGGTGTCCCGCGCGCCCAGCTCGGCGGCGGTGTTGGTGACGAAACAGCCGTTCCGACGGGTCTTCTCGGCCGTGGAGTCGGTGGCGAAGCGGTGCACGACCGCGCGCACCGCGGGCAGTGCGGGGCCGGGCCCCGACAGCTCGCGGAACAGGAGCGCGCTGTGCGACTCGCCGTACCGGTCGAGCGCCTTCAGATACAGCTCGTGCTTGTTGCCGAAGGTCGCGTAGATGCTCGCCCGGCCGATGCCGAGCCGGTCGACGAGGTCCGCCATCGACGTCGCCTCGTAGCCGCGCTCCCAGAACAGCTCCAAGGCCGACTGGAGCGCGGCGTCCGGATCGAATTCCTTGGTTCGGGACACGAGGACGACAGTAGATCCATATGGAACGATCGGTCAAGATTTTCTGTTGGTGCCCCTCAGGACGCGTCGGCCGGGTACGTCTGCACGCTGACCTCGTCGTCGTCCAGGCACCGGCCCGTCTCCAGGTCGAAGCGCTGCTTCAGCAGCGGCGAGGCGACGAAGACCCGGCCCCCGGCGGAGCCGAGCAGACCGCGCGACATGACGTACGCGCCGGTGAACGGGTCGCGGTTGTCGATCGCGTACGCACGCCCGGCGCGGTCGGTGAAGACCGCCGCCTGGCGCCCGTCGGGCAGCAGCGCGGCGACCCCCCGGCCCGGGATGAGCCGCTCGCGCCCGCACACCTCGAACCAGCCGTCTTCCAGTCGCAGTCGGATGCTGTTCTCGTTCATCGCGCGGCCACCTCCAGGGCCAGGACGGGCAGTTCGGGCTTGATCTGACCGCGCTCGGGCACGAACCGGACCGTGGGGTCGGGCGTGCCGGGCGCGTTGACGAAGGAGACGAAGCGGGCGAGGCGCTCGGGGTCCTCGACCGTCTCGGCCCACTCGTCGCGGTAGGCGGAGACATGGGTGGCCATCAGCGCCTCCAGCTCGTCGCAGATGCCGAGGGAGTCGTCGACCACCACGTCCTTGACGTGCTTCAGGCCGCCCTCGATCCGCTCCAGCCACACCGAGGTGCGCTCCAGGCGGTCGGCGGTGCGGATGTAGAACATGAGGAACCGGTCGATCAGCCGGACGAGTTCGTCGTCGTTCAGGTCCTGCGCGAGCAGGTCCGCGTGGCGCGGGGTCGCGCCGCCGTTGCCGCCCACGTACAGGTTCCAGCCGTTGGCCGTGGCGATCACGCCGAAGTCCTTGGACTGGGCCTCGGCGCACTCGCGGGCACACCCCGAGACCGCCGCCTTCAGCTTGTGCGGGGAGCGCAGCCCCCGGTAGCGCAGCTCCAGGTCGATCGCCATCTTCACCGAGTCCTGCACCCCGTAGCGGCACCAGGTCTGGCCCACACAGGACTTCACCGTGCGCAGCGACTTGCCGTACGCGTGGCCGGACTCGAACCCGGCGGCCACCAGACGGGCCCAGATCACCGGGAGCTGGTCGACCCGGGCGCCGAAGAGGTCGATGCGCTGACCGCCGGTGATCTTCGTGTAGAGGCCGTAGTCGCGGGCCACCTCGCCGATGACGATCAGCTTGTCGGGGGTGATCTCGCCGCCGGGGATGCGCGGCACGATCGAGTACGAGCCGTTGCGCTGGATGTTGGCGAGGAAGTGGTCGTTGGTGTCCTGGAGCGCGGCCTGCTCGCCGTCGAGGATGTGGCCGTGGCCGAGGCTCGCCAGGATGGAGGCGACCGCGGGCTTGCAGATCTCACAGCCCTCGCCGCCGCGCGCGGCCGGGCGCCCGTGCTCGTCCAGGAGCTGCCGGTAGGAGCCGACGCGCAGCGCCAGCGCGATCTCGTACAGCTCCTGGCGGGTCTGCCCGAAGCAGTCGCACAGACCGCCGTCGCCGGTCTTGGGGAGCAGTTTCTCCAGCGTCTTGACGCAGCTGCCGCAGCCCGTGCCCGCCCGGGTGCACTTCTTGACCTCGGGCAGCGAGGCGAGCGGGGTGACCTCGCCCTTGGTGACGTTGTGGCAGGAGCAGATCACCGCGTCGTCCGGCAGCGCCTCCGGGCCCAGCGCCACGGGCGCGCCCAGCCCCGGCGGCAGCACCAGCTGCTCGGCCGGGATCGGCGGGATGTGGCCGGTGAGCGGGCGCAGCGTGCCGTACATCTCGGCGTCGCCGACCAGGACACCGCCGAGCAGGGTGCCGTCGGGGGAGACCACCAGCTTCTTGTAGATGCCCGAGCGGGCGTCGGTGTAGACGACGTCGAGGCTGCCCTCGGCGCTGCCGTGCGCGTCCCCGAAGGAGGCCACGTCCACGCCGAGGAGCTTGAGCTTGGTGGACATGTCGGCGCCGGTGAAGGACTTCTCCGGCTCCTCCTCGCCCCGCGCCAGCGCGTCGGCCACCGCGACCGCCATCTCGTAGCCGGGCGCGACCAGGCCGTACACCTTGCCGTCGCAGGCCAGCGCGCATTCGCCGATCGCGTAGACGGCCGGGTCGGAGGTGCGGCACCGCTCGTCGACCACGATGCCGCCGCGCTCGCCCACGGTCAGACCGCAGTCGCGGGCCAGCTGGTCGCGGGGGCGGACCCCGGCGGAGAAGACGACCAGGTCGGTGTCGAGGCGGGAGCCGTCCGACAGGAGCATGCCGTCCACGGCCCGCTCGCCGGTGATCTCCTGGGTGCCGACGCCGGTGTGGACCGACAGGCCCATGCCCTCGATGGTGCGCAGCAGCGCCGCGCCGCCGCCGGCGTCGACCTGCGCGGGCATCAGCCGGGGCGCGAACTCCACGATGTGCGTGGCCAGTCCGAGGCCCTTGAGCGCGCCCGCCGCCTCCAGGCCGAGCAGTCCGCCGCCGACCACCGCGCCGGTGGTGGCGGTACGGGCGTACTCCTCGATGGCGAGCAGATCCTCGATGGTCCGGTAGACGAAGCAGCCCGTCAGGTCCTTGCCGGGCACCGGCGGCACGAACGGGTAGGAGCCGGTGGCGAGCACCAGGACGTCGTACGCGAAGACCTGACCGGAGCGCGAGGTGACCGTGCGCCCGGCGCGGTCCACGCTCTGCGCCGGGTCGCCCAGGCGCAGTTCGATGCCGTACTTGTCGATGAACCCGGGCTCCACCATGGAGAGTTCGTCGGGGGTGGTTCCGGTGAAGTACGAGGTGAGGTGGACCCGGTCGTAGGCGGGCCGGGGCTCCTCCGCGAGCACCACCACGCGGGCGTGGTCGGTGACCCCCTTCTCGGCGAGGGCCTCCAGGAATCGCTGGCCGACCATGCCGTGGCCGACTACGACGATCGTGCGGGCTGCGGCCGAGGGTGCGGGTGTGGTCATGTCGGAACCCTCCGTCGTGGGTGAGCGGGTGCGGCGGGGGCCAGATGGCCGGCGGCGGGCCGGCATGGTGTCCGAACCCATGACCGCAGCCTGCAAGACGGCTGTTTCCCGGTCGGATCTGACCGGTTTCCCGGGCGCAACGGCCCGCTCAGCCCCGCGCCGGGGTCCCTGTGAGTGTTCTGCGCTCACGGCCGCCCCCGCCGTGAGCCGCCGCGCGCGGCGCGGCCCCGCGGCGGCCCGCCCGGGAGGCCCGCGGACGGGCCCCGGGGCTCACTCCGCGCCGGTGAGGTGGGCGAAGACCACCACGTTCCCCCGGTAGCCCGACTTCTCGCCGTAGCCGCCGCCGCAGGTGATCACACGTAGCTCGGGGCGGCCGGCCGGGCCGTACACACGCCGGTCGGGGAAGGCGTCGTTGGGATACACCTCGACCGCGTCGACGCTGAAGACGGCCGTACGCCGGTCGGCGCGGGCCACCTCGATACGGCTGCCCTTCTTCAGCGCGCCCAGCGCGTAGAAGACGGCGGGCCCGCGCGCGTCGTCGACGTGCCCGGCCATCACGGCCGTACCGACCGCCCCCGGCGCGGTGCCGTCCTTGTACCACCCGGCCGAGCCGCCGCTGCCCGGCGGCACGTCCAGGGAGCCGTCGCGGGCGAGGCCGAGCCGGATCACCGGCGCGTCCACCCGGATCGCCGGAATCCGGACGCGTACGGGCTCGGAGGGCGCCAGGGCCGCTCCGGCGAGGGCGCCGCCGGTGCGGGGCCCGTCCACGCGCGCGTGGGGCGAGCCGGTCCCGCCCGCCGGTGCGCGGGCGGCGCCGGGCGCGGCGGCGAACGCCTCCGCGCGCGTGGGCTGCGGCGGCTCGGACATCTCCGTGCCCTGCCGCAGCAGCCACACCCCGACGCACACGGCCACGCAGACCAGCCAGCCGTTGCGCCGCCGCGCGGCCTGGGCGTCCCGCAGCGCCTGGGCCGACCGCGCCGCCACCAGCGGTCAGCCCCGGTCGCCCGGCTCGCCGGCCCGGCGGCGCAGCAGCAGCCCGCCGGTGACGGCGGCGACGGCCAGGACGGCCGCCCCGGCGGCGATCTCGGTCCGGTCGGAGGCGGCCGTACTGCCGCCGAGACCGGTCTTCACATGCCCTCTGGGCTCCTGCCGCTCGCCCGAGGGGTGGTGGTCCCCCCAGTCCTGGAAGGTGTTCTCGCCGCCGCCCGCAACGGTCAGCTCGCCCCGCGCCGACTTGCCGTTGTCGCAGGCCACCGTGATCTGGAAGGTCCCGGACCGGGCGGTGGGGGGCACGGTGAACTGCCCGGCGAGCGCGTCCCTGTGGGCCGAGGCGGTCAATGGGAACTCCCCGTCGCCCGCCGCGCGCGCGTCCCCGACCGCATGGCCGTCGTGGCCGCACGCGCCGGTGTTCACGGTGACCGTGGTGCCGGGCGCCGCCGTCGACGGCGAGACCTCCACGCCCGCCCCGCCGAAGTCGTTGGCGTACGCGGGCGCGCCGCCCAGGCCCAGCAGGGCCGCCGCGAGCGCGGAACCGGTCAGCAGGCGGGCAGTACGCATGGGTCCTCCGGGGAGCGGGGTGCCGTCCTTCTCCCTCCGAGGTAAGTGGCCCGCGCCGACGCCCGCCCCCCGGCGGGGGGCGAAAGGGTGACGGCCGGGTGCGGGCCGTCACCCTTCCCGGTGGGCGCCCGCGCTCAGACCGTGTCCCACGGCACCTCCGCGTACAGCCGCCAGAGGGTCTCCATCAGCTCCGCGTCCACCGCGAAGGCGAAGTCGTCGATCCGGGCCACCGGCGCGATGCCCTGCGAGTTGGTGACGAAGGCCGCCCGGTACGCGCCGAGGCCGCCCAGCGTGACCGGGCGCCGGACCGTGGCCGTGCCGTACCCGGGCAGCCGCTGTTCGACCAGCGCCATGGTGATGCCCCGCAGCGCCGGACGGTCGGGCCACACCACCGCGCTCCCGTCCCAGAACCCGATGTTGGTGACGGCCCCCTCGGCGATCTCGCCGCCGGGACCGGTCAGCAGCGCGCTGGTGCGGCCCTGGCCGGCCGCGATCCGGCCGTAGTACTGCTGGGCGAAGCCGCCCAGGTGCTTGATGTGGGCGACCGGCCGCTCGTAGGGCACGGAGAGCAGGTGCTGCGGCTCGGGCGAGAGGTCGACGGGCGGGCGCACGGTCACCATCACGGCCGGGTCCTCGTCCGGCCCGTACACATAGACGCGTACCGCCGCGTCCTCGGCGCCGGCCCCGGCCAGGGCCCGGCGGATGAGGGTGCGGACCCGCTCGCCGTCGAGCCCTGGGCCGAACAGCTCGCGGGTCGCCGCGTCGAGCCGCGCCAGGTGCAGGGCGAGCCCGCGCACCCGGCCGCCGCGCACCTGCATCGCGGTGAAATGACCGTAGTTGCCGGTCAGGGCGGGGATACGGAGGTTCTCCGCGTCGGCGGGGCGGCCGTTGATCTCCACATGGGGGCGCGTCATGGGGCCACCGTAACCGGGCTTGACCTGAAGCTAACTTGAGGTGTGAGGCTCCTCGGCATGGACATCACCACCGCTCCCCACACGGAGCCCACCACCCCCCACGCGG